>NZ_JAAOHT010000051.1:0-31926 GCF_011440255.1 Haloarcula sp. JP-Z28
CGACCGATTCCGATCCAAACACATCTAGCGGAATCATTCGTGTCGGGCACCGCTGACGCGGTGCCCTTGTCCTCTTCGAATCCACAGCTGCCGCTCAACAATATCCACAATCTCCTACGCAAGAGCGATATGGCTACTCTCTCCCAGCGTAACCGCGCCGCAGGAAATAGCGGAGAGGGACACACTCGGGTATAATAGCTCATAGCTCTGGGTAGGCCTCAGTGTGCGATGTCCTGCTGAGTCTCTCGATGTGGTTCCCAAACGATGGAGTCCGGCTACTTGCACAGGGGTAGTTATTAGCCGGCCGCGGCCGAAATCCCGACAAGATATGAGCGATTCACCCGAGAAGCTCTCCGTCTGGTGTGCTGGCGAGGACTGGTGCCCCATAACCACGACGGCGTCCCTTATCGGGAAGAAGTGGCACCCCGTTATCATCCACCGATTGCTTGATAACGGCCCATCAGGCTTTAACGAACTCAAAGAGAACGTCGATGGGATTTCCTCTAAAGTCCTCTCTGACAGCCTTGAAGACCTGCAGGAGAAAGGGCTCGTCGACCGCGAAGTAATCAACGAACAGCCGTTTCGCGTCAATTATTCGCTCACCAAACACGGGGAGTCGCTGGAGTCCGTAATCACCGAAATGGCCGCGTGGGGCGAAACGTACCTGCAGGAACCGACAGAGGCCGACGAGCCCGCGGAATAGGTCCAGCAGGCAATCCCTTTTGTTGCTGCCCGACGAACCTTCGTGTATGCCTGTTACTTCGGACGACGAACTCCGGGAGATTCTCGAACATGACCGCGTCGCCGTCGTCGGGTGCTCGACCAGCCCCGGCAAGGACGCCCACGAGATTCCGAAGTACCTTAGCGAACAGGGGTACGAGGTAATTCCGGTCAACCCCTTCGCTGACGAGATATTCGGGCAGAAGGCCTACGACTCACTGGCAGAGGTTCCGGGTGAAATAGACATCGTTGACGTGTTCAGGCCCAGCGATGAGGTCCGCGACATCGTTGACGCGGCCCTAGAACGCGACGACGACGCCGTCATCTGGCTCCAGCTTGGTATCCACGACGACGACGCCGTCGAACGCGCTGAGGCGGCTGGCCGCCGCGTCGTTCAGGACCGCTGTATGAAGCCGACCCACCAGCAACTGATGAGGTGAGTGGACGGGCGACTGTCGCGGACTAC
Source organism: Haloarcula sp. JP-Z28 (assembly GCF_011440255.1). Classification (NCBI taxonomy): domain Archaea; kingdom Methanobacteriati; phylum Methanobacteriota; class Halobacteria; order Halobacteriales; family Haloarculaceae; genus Haloarcula; species Haloarcula sp. JP-Z28. The sequence goes on from NZ_JAAOHT010000051.1 coordinate 1,187, forward strand.
CGCTGATCGATGTGTGAACGTCGTCCAGCAGTTTTGGGAATGTGGCGTCAGTCCGAGTTATCCCTGCGCGCTGGCGGCGTCTTTGACATGACCTTCCCCCACTTCGAACGGTTATCCGCGACCTGTCGATAGGCCCGCTCGCGGAACCGCTCGTAGTCCTCGAACTGCCGGAGGAACGAGACCAGCGGTCGTGCTGGCTTGCCGAGTCCGGTGTATGTAAGCGCGGTTTCGATGGATTTCCCGCAGGAATACACATCCTCCTCGGTCACCAGATGCGAACAGGACTCGTAGTCGTCTGGGAGTCGCTCTAGCAGGTCGTCGCCGAGCGCAGAGAAGCCAACGATTTCGAGATCAGACCGTTCGCCGATGAAGTCCGCCCACCATGTACAGAAGCCACAGTCGTCGTCGTAGACGAGCGTTGCGTCGCTCATATGCGGTCTACGCATCCGGGGCACAAACACCTGTGGTTCAGCCGGCAGGGATTCACAGCCGGTCACCACAGACACGGACACGGCGCAGTTCGCCAAACCGGTCGTGACTGGCGGGCTTGTACCCCTGTGACTGGCCGCCTTCGACCGGGCACTGTCGCTCAGTTGGTGCCCACGACGCGACTGTGACGCCAACTGTTTTGCCCGCCGCTCTCTTCAGAACGCGTATGGACGAGGATGCGGTCGCCGAACTCATCGAGGAAGCGCTTCCGGAAGCACAGGCGACGGTCACCACACCGCGGGACCCTGACGACGACAAACACTACGCCGTACGCGTGGTTTCGCCGGTGTTCGAAGGGGAGTCGCTAGTTGACCAGCACCAGCTCGTCCACGACGCGCTGGGGGACCATCTCACTCGCGACATTCACGCCATCGAGCTGACGACGCTGACACCTGCGGAAGCAGAGTAGCCGGGTCTCGGTGATGGGGCCTCACTCGCCCCGTCGGTACGCCTTTATTGCCGACGCCGTTAGTGGCGGTATGGCATTCGAGCCCGAAGAACTTTCCCCGGAAGAGGTCACGGAGCAGGTAGACAGTGTCATCGAGGACAACGAGGTCGTGCTGTTCATGAAAGGCAACGAGCTGATGCCACAGTGTGGCTACTCGAAGAAGGCACTCGCACTACTGCAACAACACCGCGACGACATCGAGACAGTGGACGTGCTCAAAGCGACCGACGCCTATCGGGAAGCTCTGGAGCGCCACAGCGGGCGCGAAACGATCCCACAGACGTTCGTCGACGGGGAGTTCATCGGTGGCAGTGACATCCTCGAACAGCTCGACGAGCGCGGCGAACTTGCACAAAAAGTCGGTCAGTAAGCGCGGTCGGGAGTGGCGGCGTTACTCTTCGTCTTCGTCTTTCATATCGCCGAGCTTGTCGACGAGGTCGCTCGTGGTCGCCTCCGTCTCGAAGGAGACCGACCCGTCGTGGTCGTTCTCGTGGACCGCAACGCCCTCGCTGTCGTCCGCGTCTACGTCGTTGTCCTTCTGTTCGGATTCATCGTAGCTACCAAAGCCCATATAGATACAACTCGCAGTCCAACACTAAAATTCGCCGGTTCTTGCCGAGACACGACCACGCAATGACATAACGAGACAAGCAAAGGTTCTTTACCGTGCTTGCACTCCCGCTAGATAACGGCAGTCGAGAGCCGTGGTTTTCCGACGGCTATCGGGCCTCCATCTCCAAACTTATGAGTTCCGCAGACGAGACACTTGATCGAATCAAAGCACAGGTCGAAGAAGAGACACCAGACGACATCGAAATCGAATCGGTCGCGTTCGAGGGGCCGGAACTAGTTATTTACACGCCGGACGCGCAGACGGTCGCCAACCGCGACGGCATCGTCAGAAATCTCGCACAGACGCTCCGCAAACGCATCAACGTTCGCCCCACGCAGGAAGCCCTCGTGCCGCCGAACGAAGCCCGGGCCCAAATCACGCAGACGATTCCCGAGGACGCCGGCGTCCAGAATCTGGATTTCGACCGCCAGACGGGCGAGGTATTTATTGAGGCCGAAAAGCCCGGTCGCGTCATCGGCCGCCACGGGGCAACGCTGGACGAGATTTCTGCATCCGTCGGCTGGACCCCCGAGGTCGTCCGGACGCCGCCGATGGAGTCCTCGACTGTCTCGAACGTCCGGAACTACCTCAAACAGGAACGCGAAGAACGCCGAGATATCCTCCAGCGCGTCGGTCGACAGATCAACCGCCCAACCACGAGCGACGAGGACTGGGTTCGACTCACCACGCTCGGCTGCTGTCGTGAGGTCGGGCGCGCCGCCTTCATCCTCTCGACGCCGGAGTCCCGCATCCTCATCGACTGTGGCGACAAACCCGGCGCTGAGGGCGAGGTTCCGTATCTCCAGGCTCCCGAAGCGCTCGCTGCGGGGCCGAACTCCCTCGATGCCGTCGTCCTGACACACGCCCACCTCGACCACTCCGCGCTCATTCCTATTCTGTTCAAATACGGTTACGACGGGCCGATTTACACGACTGCACCGACGCGGGACCTGATGGGCTTGCTCCAGCTGGATTACCTCGACGTGGCCTCGAAGGAAGGGCGGACACCGCCCTACGAGAGCCAGCAGGTCCGGGACGCACTGAAACACACGATTCCGCTGGAGTTCGGCAACGTCACCGACATTGCGCCGGATATCAAGCTCACGATGCACAACGCCGGCCACATCCTTGGGTCGGCAGTGTGTCACTTCCATATCGGCGAGGGCCGCTACAACGTCGCCTTCTCCGGGGACATCCATTACAAAGACACCCGCCTGCTCGACGGGGCCGTCAACGACTTCCCCCGCGTCGAGACGCTCGTGCTGGAGTCGACCTACGGCGGCAAGAACGACTACCAGACCGACCAGTCTGACTCCGAACGGGTTCTCAGAGACGTTATCAACGAGTCTTACGAGAACGACGGCAAGGTACTGATTCCGGCATTCGCCGTGGGGCGGTCGCAGGAACTCATGCTTGTCCTCGAAGAAGCGATGCGGAAGGGCGATATTCCGACGATGCCGGTGTACCTCGACGGGATGATTCGGGAGGCGACGGCTATCCACACCGCGTACCCGGAGTACCTCCGGGACGACCTCCGCCAGCGAATCCTCTACGAAGACGAGAACCCGTTCCTCGCCGAGCAGTTCGAGCAGGTCGACGGCGGCGACGAGATGCGACAGGACATCGCCGACGACGAACCGGCTATTATCCTGACTACCTCCGGAATGGTCACCGGCGGCCCCGTGATGTCCTGGCTCCGATTGCTGGGCAGCGACCCGGACAGCACGATGGCGTTCGTCGGCTATCAGGCCGAAGGCACCCTCGGTCGCCAGATTCAGCGCGGACAGGACGAAATCACCCTTGGCGACACGAGCGGGCCACGCGCCGAGCGGGTGAGCCTCAGACTCAACGTGGAGACGGTCGATGGCTTCTCCGGCCACGCCGACCGACAGGGGCTTGAGTCGTTCGTCGAGACAATGCACCCGCGGCCGGAGAAGATCCTCTGTGTCCACGGCGACGCGTCCACGACGAACCAGCTCTCTTCGGCGCTGTACCAGAAGTTCAACATGCGGACGCACAACCCGAAGAACCTCGAAACGTTCCGGCTGTCCTGAACAGCGGCTTAGCTGTCTTCCGAGAGATTTAACCCGGCAAAGAGCCGCGCCGAAATCACCTGCTCGACAATATCGACAAGCACGGTGTCGTCGCTCGTGTAATCGGCGAAGATGCCAAGCGGGATTTCGCCGCCGGCCATCTCGCGGTGTCCCCCTGCGCTCCCCACATCGCTCAGGGACTCACTCAGAATGTCACCGATGTTGACCCGGGAGTCCGTCGAGCGGGCGCTGAGCTGAATCGTGTCCTCGACAATGCCAAAGACGATGGCCGTCTCGACGCCCTCAAGCGTCGCCAGATAGTCAGCCGACTGCGGCAGGGCGTCCCGCTCGGGCGTCCGGCCGACGTGTGAAATCAGCACCGACCCGCGGACTGTCCGGTTTCCGATTGCGTCCGCGATAGCGTCGACGGTTGCACCGCTGATCGACGGCGAAGAGAGCTGTCGCAACAGGTCCGAATCGGCCGTGTCCGTCAGAAAGCCGGCCGCCCCGTACTCATCCGGCGTCACGCCGCGCAGGAATCCCAGCGTCTCCCGGCGGATGGCAAACAGCAACGCTGTCGCCAAACGGTCATCGAATTCGATTTTGAGGTCTCGGAGGTACTCGGTCAGTATCGTCGCCGTCGCGCCGATCTCAACACGGTGGTCGACGAACCTGGCTGTAATGTCCTCGGCGGGGTGATGGTCGACAACGATATCGACCGAGACATCATCGGGAACCCGGTTGTTCGCCCCTGGAATCGAGTGGTCGACGAAGGCGAGTAGTTCCGAAGGGTCCCGGTCAATCACGTCGGCTCTATCGAACTCCTGAATGTCCATCTCCAGCAGATTGACGAACGAGCGGTTCTGCTGGTGTGATATCTCGCCGCTGTAGAGGATGCGTCGTTCGTCGATGCCGACGGCGGCCGCAATGCGACCGAGCGCCAGCGCGCTGGCCAGACAGTCGGGGTCAGGGTTGTTGTGACAGACAATCGTGAGCGACTCCGCCTCTCCGAGTAGATTTTCAAGTTCTGTTGCGGGGCGCATTTATTCGTCGACCCTTCGGGCTCCTGCTACAAGCGTGTGGGGGCCAGCCGCTGAGTTACAGTCGGGCACGCAGTTGCTGGACGAGGACGCCGAGGACGAGCGCGAGGCCGAGGTTGACGAGCACGCCGACGACACCGATTGCAGCGACAACTGCCAAGTCATCCGTGCTGGAAACCCCGGTCCAGCCCAGTTGGAGTGCGATCAGTACCAGAATGACCCCGAGTAGCGCCGTCGGATAGGCCGAGATGACGCCGACGGCGAGGAACGCAGTCAGCACGTAGCCCGCACCGAGTAGCAGATTCGCGCCGGGCGTTCTGGCCCCGAATGCGTACTTCCCGGCGACACCGCCACTCCCGTGACACATCGGGAACGCGCCGAAAGGGACCGCGACCAGATTCATCAGCCCCATGCTGTTCGAGAGCTGGTCCGCAGATACGTCCCGGTCGAAATAATCGGCGAGCAGGACCGACGTGGCGAGGGCGGCGTTGCCGACCGTGACCGCGATCTGTGCGAGGACGGCCTCCCCCGTTTGCAACGATAGCGTCATTGTCGGAAGCATAAACATGGCGTCAACCGCTGGGACGGCCGGCGTCGGAACCCCGGTCTCCACGAGGGCGATAGCGGCTCCAAGGACAAAAACGGCGAAGGCGCTCTGCCCGCTGTGGCCGACCACCGCAAGGACGGCAACAATGCCAACGGCGATAGTCACGAGTCTTGGGTCGTTGAGCCCAAGACCGATGCCGGTTTCGAGCAGGACCAGCGCGACGCCGAGTTGCACCCCGCGGACAACGGTATCGTCGACGTACTGATTGACCACTTCGAGCGACTGTGTGGTTCCAAGCACGAGCAGGATGCCGGCCAGCAAAAGCCCTGCAACGACGAGTTCGCCAGTCGAGATGGTCCCGGCGATGACCAGCGCGGCGAACGCCTTCATCGGCTCGACTGATATGGGGACACCGTAGTACAGCCCCCAGACGACCTGAAAAACGCCGAACCAGACGAGCATGACCGGGAGCGAGAGCTTCGTCAGCACGGCGACGGCGACAACAACTGGGAGTACCGTCGCCGAGTCCCCGATTGCGCCGGTCAGTTCATTCCACGACAGCGAAACTGTCGTCTGGTCGCGGAACGTGAAACTCATGACGGTCGTGTCAGACGGCGAAACAGTGAGCGAACCCCTCCGCGGCGGCCGCTACTCCGAGTACTCGTAGGGCGCACGGTCCCCGTCGGTGTCGATGTACTCCTCGTTTATCTCCCACTCGCCGTCCTCGGTTTCAATCATGTACTCGCCGTAGTAGGGGACGCGAGTGTCGACCGTCTCGCGGAACGCGGCGCGCATCGACTCTTTGGTCGTGCCGATGTCACGCAGGTCATCGTTGCGGTTCAGACAGCCCTTGAGGTAGCCGTCGTGGGTGAGCCGCACGCGATGACAGTTCGCACAGAAGTTCTCGTTGCCGACTGGGTCGACGATTTCGACCATCCCGCTGTTGTGGTTGTTGACCGGCTCCGTTCGTATCCCGCCGTCGGACGCGGCCAACGAGGTGGAGGCACTATCACCTTCGACCGCCGCCTCGCCGCTGTGCATCCAGTAGCGCTTGCGGTCGTGCATCTCGCGGTGTTCGACCTTGTCGGCGCGGTCTTCGAGCCAGTCGTGGACGCGGTCGATGTCGATGGCCCACTCCGGATGGCCCGCCAGTTCCGGCATGTACTCGATAAGCTGGAGCTGGAGACCGGGGTTCTCGGCGACGTGGTCGACCATCTTCGGGACGTAGCCCGCGGTCGGCTCGAAGACGACCATGTTGAGCTTTACCGGCTCGAGGCCAGCGTCCAGCGCCGCTTCGACCCCTTCGAGGACGCGGTCGTAGGCCCCGCTCTGGGTCAGTTCGGCGAAGGCCTCGCTGTCGAGAGCGTCCTGCGAGACGTTGACCCGCTCGAGGCCCGCGTCGACGAGGTCCGGGGCGCGGCCGGGGAGGAAGGTGCCGTTGGTCGTCATCGACACCTCCATCTCGTCGGGGGCGCGCCGGACGATTTCCTCCAGGTCCTCCCGGAGCATCGGCTCCCCGCCGGTGAACTTCACCGAGTCGACGCCGAACTCGGCGGCGACTTCGAGGAAGGCCACGATGGTGTCAGCAGTGAGTTCATCGTCCTGTGCCTCCATCGGGCCCCGTGTGTCGCCCAGCCCCTCGTTGTGACAGTAGACGCAGTCGAAGTTACACCGGTCGGTGAGGGAGACGCGGACACCGGAGACCTCGCGACCGAAGTCGTCTTCGAGCATATCCTTGCTAACTGTTCACAGCACAGCCTATTAAATGGCGTGACTGGTCCGGTTCCGTCATCGGACACGGGGTAACGATTAATCAGGCGACCGCCGTGTACTGCGTATGGACATCGTCGACGCGCTAGACGCACGACATGGGACCATCTGCTTTGTCGGCGCTGGGGGCAAGAAAACGACGATGGCGACGCTCGCAGCGCGACTAGAACACGCCGTCGTCACCGCGACGGTTCGGATTCCGATTTTCGACGGGTGGGTCGAGGACGTTGTCGTGACGGAAACCCCACGGACAGCCATTGACGAGGCGTCTGCGTGGCCGCTAGGCGTCGTCCCGGCACAGGAGCGACCGGACCGCTACCGCGGCTACGACCCGGGGACTGTTGCCGACCTGGCTGATATCGACCATCCGATTCTGGTGAAAGCCGACGGCGCGCGGATGCGAGAGTTCAAAGCGCCGAGCGACCGCGAGCCACAGCTCCCCACGTCGGCCTCGACCGTCGTCCCGATTGCCAGCGCCCACGTCATCGGCGAACCCTTGACCGACGACATCGTCCACCGGGTCGACGAAGTTACCGCGATTACCGGGCTCGCTCGCGGTGACGAGATTCGACCGCAAGACGTCGCTGCGGTCCTCGCCCACGAGCAGGGCGGGCTGAAAGACGTGCCAGCCAACGCGACCGCGGTTCCGCTGCTCAACATGGTCGATGACGCGGGACTCGAAACAAGCGCGCGGGCCGTTGCCGAGGCGATTCACGACCAAGCCGACGTGCCGCGTGTCGTCCTTGCTGAGATGCGGAGCGACGACCCGCTGGTGGCAGTCGTCTGAGAGCGAGGCGACACCGGCCCGCTCGTTCAGAACCGCTCGGCCGCAGCCTCGAACTCCTCACGGGTGTTGAGGTTCTCGAACGTATCCAGTGAAGTGTGTGCGAGCACGTCTTCGCGCTCAACGACAACGTACTCAATGTCGAACAACGGTTCGACGATTTTGTGCTCACCGCGCTCCAGTGCTCGCTGACAGGCGTCATGCATTGCGTCGGCGTGGTACACCGCCTGTGTCGTCTGAAACCACTCGTCCGGACGTGGGACTGCGGCCTCGTGGGACGCCGCTCGCTCGAACAGGTAGTCGACGAACGTTGGGTCGACAAAGGGCATATCGCAGGCCACCACCGCAGCGTATTCGCTGTCGACGGCCCCCAGCCCGGTCGCGATGCCAGCCATCGGTCCCTGGTCGGGGTCCTCATCGAGCGCGAACGTCGGCTCAAGCGTGTGGTCCGATAGCGCCGTGTCGATGGCCTCGACCTGGTCCTCGCGGCAGTTCACGACGAGTTCGTCGACGGCTTCGCCAAGGCGGTCGGCGACGCGGCGGACCATCGGTGTCCCAGCGAGGTCGGCGACGGCTTTGTCGCTGTCGCCGAACCGCGTCGACCGACCGCCCGCAACGATGACACCTGCGCGCATACCCTGCCTTCTCGGGTCTGGCAGAAAGGTGCTTGGTGCTGTGGGTAATCCTTTAGTCGACAGACGGAAGAGTGAGGTATGATGACAGTAGCCAATCGGGACCGGATGCTCCACGTCGACCTGTCGTCGGCATCGGTCGAGAGCTGTCCGGTTCCGGAGGCCTGGCGTCGCCAGTTTGTGGGCGGCAAGGGACTCGGCGCTCGGTACCTGTACGACAAACTCGACGCCGGCACCGACCCGCTAGGCCCCGAGAACGTCCTGTTGTTCATGCTCGGGCCGGTCTCCGGGCTGCTCCCCGGCGAGACACGCTACGCGGCGGTCACGAAGTCGCCCCTGACTGGCGGCTTCCTCGACTCCTATGCGGGCGGGACGTTCCCGGACACGCTGGCCGGCGCGTTGCAGGACCACACCGGGATTCTTGTCACCGGGCGCGCTTCGGAGCCGGTCAAACTCGTCGTCGAGGCCGACGGCGCGACGGTCGAACCTGCCGACACGTGGGGGCGGGACACGGCCGAAACCGACGCAGCGTTCCCCGAGGCTGCGGTGGCGTGTATCGGCCCGGCGGGCGAGCAGGGCGTCGCGTTCGCGACTATCGCTTCTGACGGCGGCGAACACCACGCGGGGCGGGGCGGTGCCGGAACAGTGATGGGCGCAAAACGGCTGAAAGCCGTCGTCGTCCGCGGTGAGCCGCCGACGGACCTCGCGGAGCTACGGGAGCAGTACGCCAAGCGGTACCGCGAGGGCGACACCGGACAGTGGCTCAACGCCAGCGGGACCGTCGAGACAGTCGATTTCGCCAACGCGATCGGCGCGCTCTCGACGCGCGGCTGGGAAGACGGCCAGTTCGAGGGGGCCGACAGCGTCGGTATCGAGGCCGTACAAGAACTTGCCGCGGGCCGAGAGTACGACGACGCGGACAGTCCCGGCGGCTTTCGCGTCCAGACTGAAGATGGCGAGACCGTGCCCCGCGGGGCGACGGCGATGAGCCTTGGGGCCGGGCTTGGCATCGACGACTTCGACGCCGTGGCGACGCTGGGCGAGACATGCAACCGACTGGGGCTCGACCTCATCAGCGCCGGAAGCGCCGTCGCGTGGGCTATCAAAGCCGGCGACGCCGGCCTGCTTGCGGAATCGCTCGATTACGGGAGTCCTGACGACGCGCGAGCGCTCCTCGAAGAAATCGTCGCGCGGGAGTCGACGCTCGGCGACGCTCTGGCCGACGGCGTTGACGCGGCCTCGGCCCGTCTAGGCGGGGACGACCTCCTGCCGACGGTCAAGGCCATGGAACTGCCCGCGTACGACCCCCGCGGCGCACGGAGCATGGCACTGGCGTACGCGACCAGCGACCGCGGGGCCTGTCATCGGCGGGCGCTCCCCATCGAGCGGGAGGGGTTCGATGGCAACTGGGGCCCCGAGCGGGCGGCCGCGGCCGTCATCCGCGAACAGGACCAGCGTTCGGTGCTGTGGTGTCTCGTCGTGGACGACTTCGTCGGCGACGCGTTCGACGACCTCGGCGCTGAGTGGCTTGATGCAGTCGGACTGGACACGGACGGCGACCTTGCGACAGTTGGCGAGCGGGTCTGGACACTCACGCGCCTGTTCAACGTCCGCGAGGGTATTTCGCGGGCCGACGACGAACTGCCGGCAAAGCTGCAGGAACCGCTTGATTCTGGCCCGAACGCTGGCGCGGCAATCGACACCGAATCCTTCGACGCGATGCTCGACGAGTACTACAGGCAACGGGGCTGGGACGCCGATGGCCACCCCACTCCCGAGACAATCGAACGACTCGGCCTCGCGGACGCCGTCGACCAGTCGACACTACCAGCGGACACAGCACTCGGAGAATGACAGACGAAATAGACCTCGATGAACTCGACGTACAGGACGACGAAGAGACGCCGAACCGGGGCGACTGGTTCTGGAGCGATGAAGGCGACCCCGTGGATGAACCCGACACCGGAGCAACTGGGACTGAATCGGTACGGCCCGACAGCGACGCCGAGGCTGGCAGTCCCGCTGCAGCCATAAATACGAGTCCCGACGCGGCCACTGATGCCGAGAGGAACAGCGGAGAGACGGCCAGCGCAGACCCCGGGGGACAGCCGGTCCCCCACGTCCCGCGGGAGAACAAGGACAAGCCGGTCGGCATTCCGACGGACAGCGGCGGCGCAGCCGCGACTGACACTGACCCGGCCTCGAACGTCGCCGAGGACCCCGCTGCTGGCGAGACGTCTGTCGAAGCGAGCGGTCCGCACGGCGGCGGTATCGACGACATGACGATGGCCGTGACCTACGACGCGGCCCGGCAGTTCGCCGACCCGCAACTGGTGTTCCGTGAGGCGCGGGGATGGGCCGACTGGGTCGGTATCGTCGGCGACGTGGAGGCGTTCGTCATCAACAAGTTCCAGCGCGACCATGGCATCGACGCCGATTTCTTCAGCGGCGCGGGCCAGGAGCCAGCCGAGCGACTTGCCGACATCGACAAGCACTCTATGTTCTACGCCGAGCGGATGGTCCTCGTCGGCCGCCCGGACGACGAGCCGATTGCAGAGCGGACCGGCTGGGAGTTCATCCCACTTGCCGACGCCGCCGAGAAAGCGGACTGGGACCTCGCTGATGAGTGACGCCGTATATTTATAATGCTTGCTGGTCATTGTCATACACGAACGACAATGACACTCCGAACCGCGGTCCGACAGTCGAAGATACTCACGTTCGTGGTACTGGGTGCCTTCGTCTGGCTGTTACTGACGCTGTTCGAAGTACTGTCGACCATCGACCTCGCGACCGGCACAGAAACGTATGTCGGCCAGAACGCGCTGGGCGGCATCGCCGGGGTGCTGGTGTTGACCATCGTGCTCGGAGCGCTCGTGGTCCTGTACTCCGAGATAACCGAGTCGGACCCGGCCCCACAGTCGTGGCCGCCATCCGAAGAATGACCTACTACAGTTGCGAGGAATGCGGCCAGATGATAGACCTCTCGGCGTTCGAGGGACAGCCGCGCCGACAGGACTGTCCAGTGTGTGAGGAGACGACGCTGTGGACGCCCGAGTTCGAGGGTGAGGGGGTGTCGTTTTGACGCTCGCCTTCGAGGTGAGTGACCGACTGTATGCGGCCGCCGAGGAGTGGGCTGACCGGCGATTAGAGGACATTGACGAGGCGATGGAGACGAAAGTCGAGCAGGCGTTACTGGAGGTCGAGCACCTCGTCTCACAGTCCCACGACGTGGCGTTCGAGGTCGACGGTCGCGAGGTACGGTACGAACCAACAGCCGAACTGGCCGCGTTGCTCCGTCGACAGGCCGAAGAGAGTGGCATCGACGAGAGCGCGGTCCTGAAGATGCACGTCGACCTCTACGCCAACGCGTTCCTTGATGAAGTTACGGACGAGCAGAAACCGCCGGGAACGCCGTCTGAGTGACGGCACCAAAGTTTAAGACCGACCACTGAGACAGATGATACACAATGGCACACGAAAAAAGCGAGTGGAAACCCAAGGGTGCGACAGAGACATTCAACGACTTCGAGGTCTGGGACCACGGCGTCTGGCCGGGTGACGTGAACCAGAACGACACGACATCGGACGACGACGAGGAGTGAACCGCTATCGGCGTCAGGTCTTGTCCTATTTTCGTGGCCCACCCTGCACGCGAGCGACAGCTATGGGGCCGGAAAGGCCCGTCTGTCACGCGGCGGGACGTAGAAGTTCGAGCGTGACGCGACTTCGATAAATTCCAGCAGGCCGTTGTTCTGCCGGTCCCGAAGTTCTTCGTGTTCTTCCCGGAGCCACCAGCCGTTCATCGCGTCCCGGACTTCCTCGAAATCACGCGGGCGTTCCTGGAGCGAGAGGAAGTGAATCCCGGCTTGGCCGCCGTCAATCGTGTTGAAGTCGCGCCGGAGGAGAAGCGGCTCCCCATCCTTGCGGGCGCGGGCCACTTTCTCGAAGTGGCCGACCGTTCCCTCGCTGCTCGCGTGCTCACGGACCATCTCGGCGAAGGGGAGGCTCCCTCTGTCGATGTCCTCCGGGGAGAACTCCGCCGAGAACAGTCGCTTGACGCGGTCGGACTGGGCGAGTTCCCACCAGTTGTCGAAGGCCTCGTTGATTCGTGAGAGGTGTATTGTCGTCCCGCCAGCGTAGGGGCCGTCGTCGATGGTGACGCGGTCCTCGCTGGCCTGCGTGCCGGCCCGGCCGGCAAAAAAGCCAGAGAACATATGTGACTCTTCGGGGATATCGGCGGGGACGCCTTCCGCGTCGGCGTGGGCCGCTGGAAGCCCTTCGCCGACGAACCCGCCGCGGCGGTCTGCGACAGAGAACACGTCGCCGAGTCGACCCTGCACCTCCGCATCCGCAAGCCTCGGCCGCGTGTCGAACATCGCCGACTCGGCGGCGGCGAGGTTCGACGGAACGTCGCTCGCAAGGACGAGCATCGCGTCGAAAGACTGCAAGTCGGGGTCGTCGGTCCGGGAGAGGACCCGCGGGCTGCGTATCGGGGACGAATCGAGCGACCCGTAGGTGTCGAAATAACTCGTCCCCCAGCCGAGCATATGCAGGAGCCCTGCACTGTTGAACTCGTAGGCGTCCTCCAGCGTCCGCATCGCTAGCTCGACGGTCTCCGCGGCAGAATCCGACGGGGCGGCATCAAGGTCGAGCATGAACAGTCGGAAATGACGTGGCAACAGGTCGTTGCCAGCGCCGTCGCTCCGAAGGCGCTCGTTCCAAGCGTGTTGCCGTATCGGGAGGTCGTCGGCCCGCGGGTTCGGGTCGAGGTCACCCGTCGGCGACTCCGCTTGCCTGGCTAGCAGGGATGAACAGCCGCTGAGACCGGCCGCTCCGGTGAGTGCGGAGAGCCGAAGTAGCAGCCCACGGCGCGAAGTCATGGTATACTATCACAGGGTAGGGCTACGCGGAGAAAAACTTTGTCTCATGAGAACAGGTCACAACGGTTTTTTACTTGCCAGTCCGTACCTCACTTCATGTTAACTACACTCATGCACTCGGAATCGGGACTTAACCTCCCGTTTCCACCCGATATGGGTGCGGCAGTCCTCGGTGTCGGGCTGGTCGTCCTCGCTGTCATCACGTACGATATCTATCAGCAGCACTGGGCTGGGGACGGTACCTGATGGCCACCGAACAATCGAACTCCCGGCTGACTGCCGCGTCACTTCTCGGCTATCTCCGAATTCTGGTCTACACCCTCGCTACGCTGCTGGCGTTGTCACTGCTTGTCGTCGGCACGATCGGCCTCATCGCCGAGCTCAAGGGAAGTTGGCACTGGCAGATTCACCTCGAATCGACTATCAGTTACATCGGGCTGTTCGTCAGCCGACTGCTGGTCGTCCTCGTCCCGCTGTTCGTGGTTCTCGTCGTCGGTCGGCGGGTGGTCCCCGATGCGTGAGCGATTGCGTGCGAACCCATTCGGGGTCGTCGCGGCCGCCTCGGTCACGCTTCTCTGCGTACTGGTCGCGGGCGCGGGAGCGGTCGCGGTCATCGCACAGTCGGTCAACACCTGGCGGTCGCTCTTTCTCATGGAACAGGCGATGGCGTTCCTGCTGCCCGCGGTGAAGGTTCTGATGGCTGTCGGGCTCATCGCAAGCGTCGGGCTCGTGCTCCGAATCCGGTAGCCGCCCTGCTAGCCGATCTGGGCGACGATTTCGTCTTCGAAGCGGACGAGCCCTTCACAGATGAGCGCCGCTGCGAGGAACAGTCCGTCATCGGCCTCGTCGCGCATCTCGTCGGCGAATTCGACAACCCACTCGCTGAGGTGTTGCTCAATGAACACCCGCTCGTAGCCGACGGTCTCCTCGTCGCCCTCTCGCTGGCGCTCGATGAGATACCGCAGGAACGCCATTTCGACGGCGATGAAGTCGTCCTCTTCGGGGTAGTTCTCGGGGGGTGCCCAGCCCGCCGCGGCGTAGCTGGCATCGACCTCGGCGAGCCCTTCCCCGATGAACTCCGTGTCCTCGCGGTAGTTCGTCTCGTGGGGCAACACCGGCGGTCGCGGGCCGACAAGCAGGTCCGTGTACTCCCGTTCGAGGGTGTCCTGCACCGCCGAAACCGACTGGTCGGCGTTCTCGTCGATCCACGACGCAAGCATCTCGAAGCCCTCGTCGAGCTGGTCGTTGATGGATTCTTCCGGCAGTTGCACCTCGCCGCTCAACAGTCCCTCGACGAACGCTTCCTCGGGCACGTCCCAGAACACGTCGATAACGAAATCCACCAGTTCGAGGCGGGCCTCGTAGACGGCCGCGTCGTTCATCGTTTCTCCCCCTGGTCGAACAGCAGACGACTCCGGCAGTCGCTACAGTACTCGAAGACGGAGTGGTCGGCATCGGGAGCCAGACCCTCGACCTGATCGCCGACCTCCTCCTCAATCTTGTCGGCGGAGGCGACGCTGGTGAAGGGCTTGCCACAGCGGACACATTCCAGCATATCGCCATCGTGGACGGTCACCCAGGCCTCGCCGCCCCTGTTCTCGGGAAGCAGGGAGAGGTCCAGTCCGTCGTGCATCGTAATCGCCGTTTCCGGGCAGCCCTCCTCACAGAGGCCGCAGTTGACGCAGTCCGCGTGGTTGAACGCCAGTTCGCCCTCACCGGTCCGCTGGATGGCGTCGGTCGGACAGAGGTTCGTACAGGTCGGCGTCAGCGTACACGCGTCGTTGACATCCATAACCCCGAAGTCCTTCAGCCCGCGAATCACCTCGCGTTCGGGCTCGACGTGGTCGAGAATAGCTCGAACACTCTCCAAGGTCCAGCCGTGGCTGTCGAAATCGGGGTTTGGGCGAGGGTCCTCCCGGTCGGCGTCGCTGCGGCCGGTCGCCTCGTAGCCGCCGGCCGGAATCGGTGTCTCGTCGAGCCCGAACTCGACGAACCCGGACAGCGACTCGACGAACGCCTCGGGGTTGCCGGCCTCGGGCGCAAAGAAGCCGACCCGGTCACCGAGCCCAAGGTCGGTTGTCGCCTGATTGAGCCGGTCAACTAGCTCTTGCTTGGGATCCGGGCCGGAGTGCAGACACGAGCCACCACAGCCGACGACGGCGACGCCGTCCGCACCGGCCGCAAGCGCGTGCATGACGTGTGCCTCGCCGACCGTGTCCGTGCAGTTGACCGAAACCGGAAGGATAGGCGGGTAGTCGAGGTCGCCTGACTGCACGGCCTTGCGTCCGTGCGCCCGCAGGCGGTCCATCGCGTACTCCGAACAGACGAACGCGATGACCTGGGTGTCGATACCTGCGCTGTCGCCCCGCGAGAGCAAGCCCTCGTCGGAATCGTCTTCCAGCAACGCCTCGACTTCGCGGGCGAGCCGTCGGTTCGAGGGCTCGCGGAGCTGTGTCGCGCCCGTCGGACAGGAACTCGTACAGGCCCCGCAGTTCTCGCAGGCCACCTCATCGAACTCCACGGAGTCGATAGTCGGTCGGTCGACCGCGCCGTGAGGGCAGGCGTCGACGCAGGCCGTACATCCCTCCTGACTGGATGCCCCGGCCGCACAGACATCCATCTCGAGGTCGAGGAACTGTGGTTTCTCGATGCCGCCCAGTTGCGATTCGACTGCGGCGATGGTTCCGGCGTCGACCGGCCCGGTGTAGAAGCCCAGCCGGCCGCCGCGAGCGTCGTCGCGGCCGCCGGGGTAGATGACCTGGTCGACTTCGACAGTACGGGTAAAGCCGTCCAGATCGATGGCGTCGGTCGGGCAGGTGTTCGTCCACTCGCCGTCGGGCGCGTCCGGATGGATATCAACGGGGAACTCCGTCACCATCCCATCCGGCCCCTCGCGCACACAGTCCATGCAGTCGATACAGTCGTCGGTGACGCGGGCCTCTAACGTGAGCTCGTACTCGCCGTAGGAGCCCTCGATGTCGACGACGCGCCCGCGTTCCATCGTCACGTCACCGAGCCCGTCCACGTCGGCGAAGTCCCGCCCGTCCGCGATGAACAACACGTCGGCATCGTCGGTCAGTGACCGCGCCGCGCCGGGGTCGCCCACGACAGCGACGCGGTTCCCAGCGTCTTTCGACACCGTTCGCGACGGCGCTTCCTCACGGAGGCCGGCCTGTTTCGCGTTGATGAGACGGGCCGTCTTGTCGGTGGCCGCTGTCTCGTCGTGGACCCAGGCGCTGGTTTCCCGATGGTCGACGAACACCGATGCCTCGGGATGAAGGTCGTGTTCGTCGGCAAGCCCGCGGATGCGGTCCTGACACGACGGTTCCGGCGTCGTCGCGATGACCTGATCGAGATCGTACTCCTCGATGACCTGTGACATCCCCGCCAAGCCGTCCTGACAGAGCAGTTCGGAACTGGCGACAACATCGACATCGTCGACACCGTCCCGAACCGCTTCGAGGTCGATGTCACACGATCCCCCACAGGAACACACAAAGGCGCCTGTATTCATTAATCATGCAAAATCCTGTCCCGGTAATAGACCTTGCGGAGTGTTCACACATCTATTCATGAATTCAACCCTAAATACTGGGGAGGCCAGAAAATTTCATGAACTATAATGGCTAACTATGACACATTTTATCATGGAGGGCATTGAATTTGTGCAACGGCTAGATAGACAATGACAAACCAGATTGCGTGGCAAACACGGACAGCATCGGTGATGGGTGGGCACCAGTCACCATGAGTACACAGCAGGAACCAGTCTCACTGGATCTCGACCGGCGCTCGTTCATGAAGGCGAGCGCCCTCGCGGGCGGGGTCGCCCTTGGCGTCAGCGGCGCTGGTCGGGCACTTCAGGAGGATGGCGAGGAAACGGACGGGACAGATACGGACACCGAACTGACCAAGACGATCTGCAACTACTGCTCGGTGGGTTGTGGCTTCCGTGGTGAGCGGGAGGGTAATTCCTTCGTCGGCATGGAGCCGTGGCATGAACACCCAATAAATGCCGGGTCGCTCTGCTCGAAAGGGGCCGGCATATACGAGACCGAACACTCCGAGAAGCGTCTCAAACACCCGATGATACAGGAGGACGGGGAGTGGCGCAAACTCGGGTGGAACGAAACGTACGACCGTCTGGCGACAGACATCCGGGCCCTGTGGCCCGACGACGACACCTCTCCGGACGAGGCTGTCGACGTCGACGCGGAGCACAGTCGCGAGAGCGTGATGTTGCTCGGCAGCGCCCATCACTCCAACGAGGAGGCCTACGCCATCAGGAAGCTGGCGGCGTTTATGGGTACGAACAACATCGACCACCAGGCCCGTATCTGTCACTCTACGACAGTCACGGGACTGGCAAACACTTGGGGCTACGGCGCGATGACAAACACCGTTCAGGACTACCGGAACTTCGACCTGAACATCATCATCGGCCAGAACCCGGCTGAGGCACACCCCATCGCGATGCAGCACATTCTCGAAGGGCAGAAACGGGGCGGAACCATCCTCAATCTGGACCCGCGGTTCACGAAGACATCGGCTCACGCCGACGAGTTCATGCGGTTCCGTCCGGGCACCGACGTGGCTCTGATGATGGGCATCATCAAGGAGCTCCGTGACAAGCACGGGCTCGCGATGGACCCCGACGCGGACGAAACTGGGCAGAATATGCTCACTGACCGCGTCCAGGGCTGGGAAGACGTCGACGCGGAACTCGACGAGTACGACAAGGAGACGGTCGAGGAAATCACGTGGGTGTCCGCCGAGGACATAGAGCGCATCGCCGACATGATCGACGAGGCCCGACCACACGTCCAGATCGAGTGGGCGATGGGCGGGACACAGCACAACAACGGGACCCAGAACATCCGCTCGTACGCGGTGGCGAGCCTCGCCTCCGGGAGTGCGGCCCGGAGCGGTGGCGGGCTGCAGGTCATGCGCGGACACGCGAACGTTCAGGGAGCGACCGACCTCGCGGTCGCTAGCCACATCCTGCCGGGGTATTACGGTCTGTCACCGGGTGGCTGGTCGTGGTGGGCTGAAATCTGGGACCGGACGCCCGAGACCAGCGGCGACACGTCGTTTGCGGATATGTACAACCGGTTCGAGCTGATGTCGCCGGAGAAGTACGTCCGCCAGAGCCCGACCTACAAAGGGAGTGAGGACGCGGATTCGCTGCCGCCGAACACCGCCCACGGGCCGAACAACCCGGCGGAGAACTCGATGATGTTCCAGAACGGGCTGACCGTGGCCCGCTGGTTCGAATCGGCGCTTGATCAGGAAGACCGGTATCAGGAAACACCGATCTACCAGCCCGACCAGACGAAAATCGCGGTCTTCTGGGGGCACTCGGCGAACTCTATCAGCGAGATGGAGCAGATGAAAGAGGGGATGGAGAACCTCGACCTGCTGGTCGTCGTCGACGTGTTCCCCTCCGTCGCGAGCGTCCTGCCGGATTACGAGGACGGACCGCCGGTACTGCTGTTGCCAGCGTCTAGCCAGTACGAGCACTACCGGTCGCTGACCAACACGAACCGGTCGGTCCAGTGGTCCGAACCGGTCCGCTCGCCGGCACACAACTCCAAGCCGGACCTCCAGATCATGCAGGAACTGGCTGGCTATCTAGGCTTTGGCGAACACTTCGACTGGGGCGCGGGCTCGGAGCTATACAATGGCAAGTCCTCATACGAGGGCGTCGTCCGCGAGTTCAACCTCGGGACGAACACCATCGGCTACCGGCAGACGCCCGAACGGCTCCAGCAACATCTGGAGTACGACTACGCGTTCTCCAACGAGGACCTCAAAGGAGCCGAAGGAACGCCTGTCGCGGGCGAATACTGGATGCTCCCTTGGCCCTGCTGGGGCGAAGACCATCCGGGGACGCCGATTATCTGGAACGACGATCTGGACCCCAACAACGGGGGCCAGGACTTCCGGACCCGCTGGGGCGTCTCGGCACCCACGCCTGAAGACTGGGCCGATATGCCGACAGACGACGACTACCCGATGCAGGAGACGCTCGACGCTGTCGGCGACCGCTACGAGAGTCAGGAGGAAGCGCTCGATCTGACCCGGGCACCGTACAACCCCGCATGGGCCGACGACGACGACACGGCTGCGGACGGCATGATCCACGGCATCCCGGAGTACCCTGGCTGGAAGGTGACGCCGCCACAGAGCCTCATCGATCCGAATCAGGAGGTCCAGCCGGACGAACTCACCATCCCGCAACAGTACGCACTCGACAATCAGGAGTCGGTGTACACCGCCGCGCAGGCGCTGAACAACCCCGACACCGGGAGCGCAGTGTTCGACGAGTATCTCGAAACGATGATCGGGGAAGGCGTCGACCCCGAATTCTACGAGCAGTACGACTTCAAACAGCCCGACGCGCCGACCGGGCGCGGCCGGGCACGCGCCGTCGTCTGGAGCTTCCTCGATAAGGTGCCGGTGCACCGCGAACCCATTGAGGGGCCGGACACGGAACTGCTGAACGAATGGCCGGCGAACGGCCAGCAGCGGAACTTCTATCGCCTCGACCAGAACAACCTCGTCGAACAGGAACAGGCGACGGACATCATCCACAATCAGGACGACGGGCCAGATCTGGACACGATCATGACCAGCGGTCGGCAGGTCGAACATCAGGGCGGTGGTGCGGAGACGCGGAACAACATCCACACCGCCGACCTCCAGCCGCACATGTACGCTGAGATAACGCCGAACAAGGCGGAAGAACTCGGCATTGACGGCGGCGACCTCGTCGTCATCTCCTCGACGGACCGCGGTTCCGTGCTGGTGAAAGCCCGCGTGACGGACCGGCCGAACGACCGAGAAGTGTTCCTGCCGTACCACTGGGGCGGCGTGTTCAAAGGCGAGAGTCTGGAGGACAAGTACCCTGACGGGCACGTTCCCTACGCTATCGGGGACTCAGCGAACGCCATCACGTCCCGCGGCTACGACGTGGAAACCCAGATGCAGGAGACGAAGGTGTCGATGGTCGCGGTCAACCCGGCGACACCGGAGGTACTGGACCGGTACAACATCGACGTGGACCTCGACTTTGACTTCCCGCAGGACGTGAACGACGTCGGGACGCAGAAGGACTTCGATGTCCGCGACAACTCGACGGTGCAATGAGGTGAGCTAGTATGTCAACAGGCAATGAAGTGATGCACGACGGCGTGATGAGTACCGGCGAGGATGCGCGCATCTTCCCGGATGTTGAGGCGTGTATCGACTGTGGTGGCTGTGTTGTCTCCTGTAAGCGTACGTGGGACGTCCCACGGGACGAACAGCGAATCAGTATCGCGACGATGCTCGAAGGCCAGGAAGCCGCATCGGGGCTCAACGCCAGCAGCGGCCAGGCGATAGGCCAAGGTGAGTCACCCGGTGAAACCGCCGTGCCGATGCAGTGCTATCACTGTTCGAACGCGCCGTGCGTCTCGGTGTGTCCGACCGACTCGCTCATCTCGAAGGAGAACGGCTTCGTGCGGGTCCGTGACGACCTCTGTATCGGTTGCCAGTACTGCCTCTCGGCGTGTCCGTTCGGCGCGCCACAGTTCCCCAGCGAGGACGAGGGCGTTGCCAATCTCGTCGGCAGCGGTGGCAACATGGACAAGTGTACCATGTGCGAGGAACGTCAGGATGTCGGCAAGGGGCCGGCCTGCGCCGAGGAGTGTGCCACCGACGCCATCCTGGTCGGGACGCCGGCCCAGATATCGGACGAACTGGACAACAGGGACAGCGGCACGTTCTTCAACGACGTGGCTATGGACATCATCTTTGGCGAGGACGCCAGTGAGTTCCAATGACGAACACAGAAGACCTCCCGGAGGTGAACGGCTACAGCCGCGTTTCGGTGCTCGTCAGCGCGGTCGTCGGCCTCGCTGTCGCGGCGCTGGCGCTGTTCTGGGCACAGGGATTCAGACTCGGCTATGAATCGCTGTACCGGGTCAACCCGAGCGTCGCGGGCGGCGGTATCGGCGCGGACTGGGTGTTCGGTAACACTATCCCCGCGCTCGATTTCCTCATCGCGCTCATCCACGCGGCCGACGTCATCCTCGGCGCGTTCATTCTCGTGATGGTGTTCATCCACTGGGCGGCGTTCCAGCGTCTGGCAGGCAAGATGCGCGAACCGGGTGAGGATACCAGCGAGGCCGTCGCGGCCGACGGTGGTTCGCCGGCCCGCGGCGACGGACAGGGAGGTGACGGCGCATGAGCAATCTCGACCACGGGAAGTTCACGCGCGTGACGACCCTGTTCCATTCGCTGCTGGGGCTGGACGTGTTCCTCCTGTTTTTCACCGGCTACGCCATCATGTTCAACGACGAACTGTGGTGGATGCTGACGCTGATGGGCGGGGCCTCAGGCGTGACGGCGATCCACCGCATCACCGGCATCGGGCTGGTTGCACTCGTCATCTTCTGGATTACGCTCCAGCTTATCTCCTCGACCGGCCGGAGCAACTTCGCGAAAATCCTCCCGGCGAAAGACGACGTCGACGCGTTCATTCAGGATATCCAGTTCGTGCTCGGTCGAGCCGACGAACGACACCCGAGCGCGCGGCAGTTCGCCGGCTACAAGGCCGACGAGGTCCCGCTACTGTCCTACATCGGCAAGGGCGTCGTGTTCATCTTCTCCATCGAGCTAACCCTGCTAGCGATTTCGGGGCTGCTCATCTGGAGCAAGACCGGCCTCGCCGCGATGTTCCAGACCAAGGCGGCCGCGATGGCCTTCGTCACGTTCCACGGCCTGCTGGGCGTTATCATGCTGATGGGGGTCATGTTCCACATCTTCGAGCACGGGATGCACCCTGCCTTCTACCCCGTCGAGACGAAGGCGTTCATTCCCCGAAGCATGGTGCCCGAACACCACGGTGACGACGACGAGGAGCCGGACACCACGGGGATCGAACGCCTCTCGCTGTCCCCGTCCTGGCGGACTGTCTCGACGATCTTCGGCGCGATGACCGTCATCGGCATCGTTTCCGTGCTCATTGGGAGCATCTTCGACGAGGGCTATCCGGTGCCCCGCGAACTCGCCATTGGCGGCGGTCCGTCGAGCATTCTGTTGACTATCGGTATCAACCTCGGCATGGTCGTCCTCGGTGTCGGGCTCGTGCTGTCGATGTACGGGAACGTCCTGCGCATCCGCTGGGAACAACAGCTAGAACGAGACGAGCGGCCGGCCGCGGCTGACGGGGGCGAACCCCAGACCGACGGCGGCCAGCCTGAATCAGACGACAGCGAAAACTGAACCGACTGAGGACCGTTTTTCGTGCAGCTACGCGATGAGTGCCTGTCCTTCCGGTGACAGCTCGACATCGACGTCCTGCCGGGTCTGTTCCTGAATCTGGTTCAGGTTCCGGGTCAGGACCTGCAGGATGTCTTTTGGCTCCGGGTAGACGAGCATATTACCGTCGCCGTCCTCCATGACCAGTTGTGTATCGGAGAGCGCGACCTGGTCGCCCTCGATGCTGGCGACGATGACATCCAGTGCTTCCGCGCCGCCGGGGTCGCCCTCCGTCACTTTCGTAATATAGAGCGCATCGAGCCCAATGAGGTCCTTGTACTCGCGGACCTGTTCGGCACAGGCGACCATGTCCTGCGTCACCGCCGTCTTTTGGTCGTTCCCATGCTCTCCCTCGTAGCAGTGTTTACAGATTCGTAGTTCGAGGCGCATGCCCCTGACTATGTGATTGGGTCTCATTACCGTTGTGGGGATGGCGATTCGACCACCAGTGTTTACTGTACTGCTGTGAAATGGTATCATATGGCATCAGCGCTTAACGCAGTGTATCTGGCACTGGTCGTCGTCGTCGGCGTCGTCGGAACGCTGTTCGTCGCAAGCATCAGGTCCACAGACGTGCGGTCCCGGTGGCTCGAACTGTCATCGACCGGGGTCGTGGTACTGTTCCTGCTGGCTCTGGGCGTCCAGTTCCTCGCGTAACCGTGCACCCCTGATTTGTTGGGAGATACCGCCGGAACGATAGCTGCTGTTGCGTGGCTACCTGAGCAACATATATGGGCGGATAGTTCATGCTCTCCCTTATTATTGGCAAAATATAATTCTATCTACCCAAACCTATAGACGGATTTTGCACTATCGATTTTTCAGAGCCTGAATTAGGTCTATATTAGGCATAGCTGTATATAAAATCGACATTTGGATATACTAGCCATAGCGACGGTGGGTTTTGCTACTATTTCGAGCACAGCCAGTGATAGGGAACGCATAATCGATGTGTCTCGTCTGGAGTAACAGTAGTACATCCATTATTGAGATTGGGACCGTGTCGGAGTCGTGGTCGTATCTCGTACCGAACAGTGTAAGATAGCGTTGGAAAGCCGTTCACTCATCATGAATCGGGTATGGACACCGTTCAGCAGCCAGAGCTATGAACTGGCGGTTATCGAATGCAAGCAGGGACTCATGCGCGTCGTGGATCCAATGCGTGCTGCAAACGCTGCCCGAATACAGCGCTACTGTCGAAAATGGGCTGTTCAGGTATCACTACCACAAGACTGTAATACCGTTCACCGCTTCTGAACACCGCTGCTATGAATAGGTAACGTTCAGCTCGATAACGTTGGCGACTTCCAGTACTTTCTGTGGGAATTCTTCGCGGAATCGATCGCCTCGGAACCGATTTGTCGGGCCCGAAACGCTGATCGCACCGATAATTTCGGTATCGTGGTTGAGCACCGGGGCAGCGACACAGCGGAGTCCTTCGAGACGCTCTTCATCATCGAAGGCGACGCCGCGCTCTCGGACGTCCGCTAGCTCTTGCTCCAGTGCCGCTCTGCTACTGATCGACTTGCTGGCCTCCCCGCCGAGTCCGTGGCGGTCGACGATCGCATCAACCCGTTCGGTCGGCATGTGTGCGAGAATCGCTTTTCCCAGCGCTGTCGTATGAAGCGGAACGCGTGTTCCGACGTGGGCTTTGACCTGCACGGCTTTGTCTCCCCGAGCACGGTACAGGTACGACCCGCGGCCGTGTTCTTCGACGAGAATATTCGCGAGCTCGCCGGTTTCTTCGGCCAGCCGGTCGACCTCTGGCTTCGCAATCTCGAACAGTTTCTGCCGGTGGCGGGCGTACGCTCCCAGCTCTAGGAACCGAAGCCCAACCTCATACACACCGTCTCTGTTGACAACGTATTCTTCCTGTTCCAGCGTGCTCAGGTAGTTGTGAACAGTACTCTTTGGGATGTCAAGGTGCTGGGCCAGTTCGGTGACACCGGCTCCGTCGAGATCTTTCAGTGCGTCAAGCACTTCGAACGTCGTCTCGGCGGATTTGACTGGGTTTTGAGCGGTTTTTGCCATACTCGGCCATGTATCCCCTCGTACTAAACAGTTGTTCAAACATCTGGGACAGAGCGGCGGCCTCGACGGCACACTGGTTTTCTCACGGCATATCGATAGCAAATCACCGCAAACTGACACGTACGCCCTGATCGATTGTCGCAGGTAGACATATCCGTGGAGCGTGCAGTCAGACGGAGGGCTGTAATAATTCCGTCGGCGCAAATCCCCGCCAGACCGACACACAGGCACGCAATCGAAACCAGTCGAGAGCCGAGCACGGTATCACAGTGTGAAACCCTCTGCGAAGCGGTTACCAGACCGCCCCGGTCCGATAGCCTTTCACACGACTGTAACTGAATTGTTCAGTGTTCCGATGGACTCAATGTTGATGCTGACTTGATCTCCCTCTTGCAGCGTAAAATCGTCGTCGGGAACGAGCGAGGTCCCGGTAAGTAGCACTGACAGCTCAGGGACTGCGTTGTGCGCGGTGTAGTACGAGACGAGTTCCTCACAGGTGCGTTTCATCTCGCTGGTGTTGGTCTCTCCGTGGTAGACACGGTCACCATCGCGGTGAATCGACATCGAAAGTGCCAGCGAGTGCGGGTCTCCGATGTCCGTGACGACGGCTGGGCCAACCGAACAACAGCGGTCGTACACCTTGGCTTGGGGGAGGTACAGCGGGTTTTCTCCCTCGATAGACCGACTGCTCATGTCGTTGCCGACAGTGTAGCCGACGATGTCGCCCTCGTAGAGAACGATTGCAAGCTCTGGCTCGGGCACGTCCCAGTCTGAGTCGGCTCGGATGCCGACCGCTTCGTCGGGGCCGACAGTCCGAGTGGGCGTCGATTTGAAAAAGATCTCCGGCCGCTCCGCATCGTACACGTCAAGGTACATCTCCGGCGTGCCGCTTTCCTCTGTCCGCGCTTCTTCACTGATCTGGTACGTGACGCCAGCGGCCCAGACTTCGTCGGCAGTGACGGGATCGGTAGCAGTGGCTTCGAGTCGTTGTTCGGACACTGCCTCAGCGGCATCGAGGTGGCGGGCGCTGAGTTCGTCCGGTGCGGTATCCGCAATCGAGGCCGATTTGAGGAGGTCACGGAGCGTTCGAAGCTGCGGTTTGACGCTGGTCAAATCGTACACACCGTCCCCAGTTTCGACCGCTAACCGCTGTGAGTTCCCGTCACGTAGCTGGTAGTACCTCATACAGAGTTGCAAACTGCAACAATACATGAATCTTGTGCTGGCAACGGTATGCTTCTTGCTTGTCGGGAGAGCACTACCGTCGGCCGGCAACCCATTCCCAATCGGGCGAACTGCCGTTCAGCAATACGGAACACTACGCATGACAGACGTACAGACGTTATTCTGGTATCCCAGTGAGCGTGTGGTGAGACACATACTCACCGCTCCCAAGCCCACTTCTACAGCGGAGAGTGATGATACTAGAACGGTTCCGTGTAACACCGCCGTTCAGTAGTTCAGTTCCTATCTGATACACAATTATCGGACTAATATCAATATAATATCAACGAGACACCGCTCTGTCACCATCCGTTCAATATGCATTTCTAATGAGCCACAGACACCTCTAAATTTGCACATGAGCTTTCCAAGCACCACCTGCATTTTTACCGCCACATTCAGATTTTTGCCACTCAACTTCGAGCATATATGTATCTATATCAGTTTCCCACCTCAATAGCGCCCTATACAAACCTACTTTCACTACGGCCTACTCAGGTACCTGAAAGATGCGGACAGTATCCCGCTTTCCGTCTATTGAATCGACCTCGGTAAGTCCACAGTCTGTGAACACCGCATTCCAGTCCCGGTAATACAGCGGGACGTTGTCATCGACGTAGTTTACTTCACCCGGGTCGCCACCTTCGTTCTCGACGGTAATCAGCAGGTCATCTACGATCCGTGCCAGTTCTTCGAACGCCCAGTCGACATCTGGGTGGAGATGTTGCAGTGTTTCGACGGAAAAAACGACATCGTACGTGTCGTCCGCGACATCTGTGACGAACTCCTCGATAGCCATGGCGTGAAACGAGCCGGTGGCTGCGAGGTCGGGGTACGTCTCAGCAAGGACATCTAACGCATCGCCGTTGATATCGACGCCGGTCAAATCCGAGTAGCCAGCTTCAGCTAGTGCAGCGAGGTGCCGCCCGGAGCTGCAGCCAACCTCCAGCACAGCCGCGTCCTGCTCGACATGCTCTGCGAGTATTGACTGCACCAGCTCACTCGTCTCGTCCGCTCCATAGTAGGCATAATACGCGGGAGAGTATTCGCCGGACCGCTCGGCCCACTCGTCCCGAATGTCGGTAGAGTCCACGGTGAAGTCGGGAGGGGAAGACGGAAAGTTCTGCCGGCTCGAGTGTGGCGACGGTGGTTCGACCGAAAGACGCAACAGCCACCCAGACGACCGGTCTGCCATGGTCTGGACAGTGATGCCGGACTTCGAGGGGTACGACGAGGCCCACGAGCAGTTCAGCTGGGACCTTCCGTCGTCGTACAATCCGGCGGTCGATTTTCTGCAAAAACACGAGAACCTCGACAGGGTGGCGCTCGAACAGGCATATCCTGACGGACAGCGCGAGCAGTACACCTTCCGCGAACTGGACGAGCTATCGGACAGACTCGCGGCGGGGTTGGCCAGTCTCGGCGTCGAGGCCGGTGACCGGGTCGGCGTCGTCGTGCCACAGAAGCCACAGAACCCAATAACGCACCTGGCGAACTGGAAGCTCGGGGCCGTCTCGGTGCCGTTGACGGTCCTGTTCGGGACGGACGCGCTCCAGTACCGGCTGGACGACGCTGGCGCGACCGTCGCCGTTATCGACCCGACCGTGCGCGATGATATCGACGCGATACGCGAGGACTGTCCGACGCTAGAGCACGTCCTCGAAATCGAAACTGACGCACCGGCTGGTGATGTCCACGCCTTCGGCGATATGCTTGCTGCGCCGGAAAACACCGACATCGAACCCTACGACTCCACGCCGGACACTGACACGGCGATACTGTACACGAGCGGGTCGACGGGACCGCCGAAAGGCGTCCGGCACTCACACGCACTGTGGCTCGGACGAGCCGCAGCCGCGTACAACTTTTTCGACCAAGGGCTGGGACCGGACGCGACAGTCTGGACGCCCGCGGACTGGGCCTGGGGCGCGGCCCTCGGCGGGACACTCTTTGCGACGTGGCATCACGGTGGAACCATCGTCGGCTATCCCGCCTCAGGGTTCGAGGCCGAGGCGGCGTTCGACCTGCTGTCCGAGTTCGATATCACCCGGTCGTTCATGCCGGCCACCGCCCTCCGAATGCTGATGGATATCGAGGACCCGACAACGACGTACGACCTCGCCATCGAGACGTTTGCCGTCGGCGGCGAGTCGTTGACCCCGGAAATCGTCGACTGGGTGGCGGAGACGTTCGACTCGGTCACCATCAACGAGTTTTACGGTCAGACAGAACTGAATCTCGTTGTCGCCAACAACTCGAACTGGTTCGACACACAGCCCAGCAGCATGGGCAAGCCGTTACCGGGGTATGACCTAGCGATTCTGGACCCCGACGCCGCCGACCGCGGCGTTGCTGCGCCGCTCTCGACCGGCGAACTCGGCGAGATAGCGGTGCGACCGCACGACCGCTCGGTGTTCTTCGACGAGTACTGGAACATGCCGGAGAAGACGGCGGCCAAAGAGGTCGACGGCTGGTTCGTTACCGGCGACTTGGCACGACAGGACGCCGACGGCTACGTCTGGTTCAAGTCGCGCAAGGACGACGTTATCATCACCAGTGGCTACCGCGTCGGGCCGATGGAGGTCGAGAGCGCGATTCTCGAACACCCCGACGCAGTTCAGGCGGGCGTCATCGGTGTCCCGGACGACACCCGGGGCGAAATCATCAAAGCGTACGTGGAAGCATCGGCCGATGCGCCGGCCCACGAGACGCTCCGGTCAGAAATCCGATCTATCGTCAGAGAGCACCTTGCCGAGTACGAATACCCCCGCGAGATCGAGTTCGCTGATGCGCTGCCACAGACGACAAGCGGGAAGATCCGCCGGAAAGAATTACAGGCGTGGAATACCGACGACAGCGCCGGCGAGTCGCCGTAGTCTCAAGTGTCGCCACCGATAGCCGTCGGATGGACGAAATCAGTTAAGCACTCCAGATATTGACGATGACAGGCTGAAAAGCAGCCCTTTTATACAAATATACGGATAAGTAGGCAAATTACTGTTCTATGTCCCTATATTTGTCTCTATATTCTGGATACGTGGTGAGATATATCTGCTATATCAGATTAATTATGGATAAGACACCACTATCTGCATCCAAATATCGGCCTTCCGCGTACAATGTACTGAGAGAGCTCCGCAAGAACGCGTCCAGTACGACTGTTCACGGGTAGTGACTGTAGGTATGAATGGAACGGACAGCCAGGATGGCCCGGCGTTCGGACGCGGGTAATCCCGTTTGCCTCCTCCACCCCGCGACCCCACGAGCGACGGGTGTTCGATGGTCCGCTGCTCACTTCCGTGCCTGGCGGAGTGCCATCGTTTAACCACGTGGGCGCACCCCTGCAGGTGCGACCACGCGGACCGCCGTCCCCGTGGGACGAGGCTTCCACGTTAGCTCACGGGGTCCACGTCCGTCAGACCGGACGCCCCCGGTGTTCGGTCCCCGCTCAAGACCACAGTGCGGGCAAGGAGGGGGGCCTAGCCCCCCGACCTAGTCCATCTGAAAGTCCGCCGCCGCCCCATAAGGGCCTTTCGGATGCGTCCACAGACCGCTGGACGACGCGCCGGTGGACAGACCGGCCTACAGCAGGTCCAGCGCCCGCGCGAACCATGTCCCACCAAGCGGGATGAGGAGGCCCGCGATGACGACGCCCCAGCGGTGGTGCTCCATCAACGTCGACTCAGTCAGTCCCAGCACGAGACTCTCGGGGACGGTGACCGCCCAGAAGACACTGAGGGCGACGATGAATACGCCCATGCCGATGCTCGCGCCCGCCGCGACACTCGGATCCGACCGTCCCTCGCGGCCGGCCGCCAGCACAATAATGCAAACAAGCGCGAATACGCCTGGCAGCAGCGGGGAGAGCGCCCCCGAACTGTAGTACGCCCCGACGGCACTCGCCGTTTCGACGAGGCCGTACGGGACCGCAAGTACAAGGAGATACAGAACGCACCCGACGATGCCGACAGTCGGAGCGAGCCGCAAGTCGTCCATATCGTCGCTCGGTCCGGCGGCGTCTTAACAGCGACGTTCGAGCGAAACGAGGAAATGTCGGCTCGCCGTAGCCAAGGCCATGGGACTGGGCTCCACCGCGAAAAAGATACAGAAGGTCGCCGACATCGCCGAGGATCTCTACAAGAAGGTCAACGAGCTGAAGACACAGCTCGAGGACCTACGGAGCACTGTCGACGAGACGAATACTCGCGTCGATGGAATGGAGCAGGAACTGGCCGAACAGCGCGCGCTCATCGAGGCACTCGCCGAAGAACGGGGTGTCGATACGGACGCGATCGTGGCCGAAGTCGCCACAGACACTGATAGCGACACAGCTGAAGCGGTTTCAGAGTAATCCCCTGACTGCGGTACCATCGCGCGGCGGAACCGGTTGGTTTAAACCATAACACCATCATACCATTGTACGTAGGGCGCTTAGCTCAGCTTGGACAGAGTGCTTGGCTTCGGACCAAACCGTCGGGGGTTCAAATCCCTCAGCGCCCGTTCGTTTTTCGAACGATTAGAATCCGACAGACAGCGGCGGGTCATTTATAAAAGAACCCCCGGTGCGCGGATTTGATTTCGTTCGATTATCGAACGATTCTGAAATACGGCAGTGCTGTCCTGCGGTTCGCTACATCTAAACGGTGCGCCCAGGAACCTAATTGTGTCGGTCAGTCGTTAAGATTGAATGTCGGTATGTGGAGAGCGGTATCCACGAGCGGATGAGGCGAAGGTATCTGATGAGGCTGATACATCAGTGCTTGATGATGAACTGGCGGTGTGTATATTGAGTGAGTATGAGAATGGTTATTACTAACGCTCATGCGTAGCACATTGTTGATTTCACAGCGTCGCTCGAACAGCGTGTTTGAGAGCAGCTCGGCCTGGTTTCCGAAACAGCTCTCGACGTAGCTGAAACGCTCTGAGATACTGTGGTAGCTTGT
>NZ_JAAOHT010000052.1:0-31836 GCF_011440255.1 Haloarcula sp. JP-Z28
GACTAGCTGCCGACACTGCTCAACGAAGTCGAGGAGATCGACTTCCATAGCCAGAATTGATTTCCTCGGCTTCGTCCTTCTAACCCGTGATAACCGCCGATTAGATCGCTATTCAACGCGGCAGATATTTCCGTTTCGTTACCGGGCACGCCTGTTTGGTTGCCTGGAGCCTCAGTCCCGTTGCCAGGCACTTCAGTTTCGTTCCCCGGTACTCCGGTCTCATTGCCGGGCAAATCTGTTTCAGTATCCGACATCTCGGTCTCGTTTCCGAGAGCAGCGGTTTCGTTCTCGCCGAGTTCCGTCTCGGTATCCAGTCCGGTTTCTTCCTCGGTCTGGTCCGCAGTGTCTGTCTCGGACGCTGTACCGGCTTCCGTCATCGCGTCAGGCCCTGCTGCCGTAGATGTACCCGGCGCTTCGGCACCGCCGCCGTCGGACTCCGTACTACCGCCAGTGTCACTACAGCCAGCAAGCGCCACAAGTGCGCCGCCTGCGATTTTGATAACATTCCGTCGAGATGTGGGTCGTCCCATAGCGTTTGCCCGGAGAGAACCCGGGCAGTTTATGAATGACCTGCTAAGCGTCTGACGGAGCAGCGACAGAACGAATTAGCCACACCCGAAGGTGTGCCGGTTGGCAAAACAATCTGTTTCAGACCCTGATTAGCCCGACTCCGGTATTTCGACCGGTTCACGGGCCGTTATACGCTTCGATCACCCGATCTTCGACGTGCTACGGTGTGGTTCGATACTCGGGGTATAATTATGCACACTGTTTCCGAGCGATTATCGAGTGCATAGTATCTGCGTCCTCAGGTCGTGCTACCCTGCCTTACACTGTGAGTGAGACACCCGTTCCGCGGTCAAAACCCGGTTGGTCGCCGTTTAGCGACACGATAACCCGTGAACCTAACGGGTCAGTACCTGCAGCAGTCCCCATACCTGCGGGACCTCCCGCAGCCGCAGGTGTCGTCACCGTCGCCTGGCACACCGGGCATCGGCTCACCCCCGTCAGTTACGAGCCATGGCTCCTCAACAGGGGGACGACGGTCACCCGGGAACGGCTCAATGAGTTCAGGTGCGACATCAGCCGGCGCGACTTGCCGACAGTTGCGTCCGTCAGGCATCGCTGTCTTCCCCATTCACGACATCGCCAGACCCGTCGCGTCGTTCGATTGTATGCATAGTGTCACGCTCCAATACTGCGTGAGTCAATGATGAGCAGCTGTCGACTTCAACGCGCTCCTGTCGGCGAAAACGACCACACCTCCGTTGATGTGGTGATATTTGCTGCATCGTACGCAGTGCATTCCCGGCGAGAGCGCGCGGCCGCTCCGAGTTCTCCACAATCAGGGTCGACAATAGCTGCTCATAGCCCAGATATTGCAGCAACAATAACCGCGAAGTCTGAGGCCTACTCGCCGATGAGACTGTCGACGATTTCCTCGGGATCGAACGGGTCGAGGTCGTCGTAGTCCTGCCCGGTTCCCAGGAAGAGGATCGGCTTCCCGGTGACGTGCGCGACAGAGATAGCCGCGCCACCCTGCGGATCAGCGTCGGCTTTCGTCAGAATCGCCCCATCGATTTCGGCCGCATCGTTGAACTCGCGCGCCCGGTTGACGGCGTCCTGACCTGCGACCGCCTCGTCCACGAACAGCGTCATGTCCGGGTCGATGTTGCGGTCGATCTTCTCCAGTTGGGCCATCAGGTCGTCGGAAGTGTGGAGTCGGCCGGCCGTATCACCCAGCACCACGTCGATGTCGTTGGCCTTGGCGTACTCGACGGCGTCGTAGACGACCGCCGTCGGGTCCGACCCCTGCTCGTGAGTGATGATCTTCTTATCGAGGTTCTCGGCGTGTTTCTCCAGTTGCTCGTTTGCGCCAGCGCGGTAGGTGTCGCCGTTGGCGAGCACCGTCGAGAGTCCACGGTCCTCGAAGTACTGGGCGAGTTTCGCAATCGAAGTCGTCTTCCCGACGCCGTTGACGCCGGTGAACACGATGGTGACAGGCTTGTCTGCCTGCTGGACACGTTCGTCGAAGTCGAACTGGCCGACGTTGATGACATCGTACAGCGACTCCCGGAGCGCGTCTCGAACGAGGTTCCCGGTGCTGGAGAGCCGTCGGCGGGTCTGGCCCGTGAGGTTCTCCTTGACGCCGTCGAGAATCTCGTTGGCGACGCTCATCTCCACGTCGCTCGACAGCAGCGCCAGTTCGAGGTCGTCGAGGTGGCTCTGCAGGTCTTCCTCCTCGATGACCGTCTTCCCGGTCGCCATAAGCTTCGCCTTCGCGGCGAGGCCGCGGCCGCCGTCATCGTCGTCTTCGTCAGACTCCGACTCGGCTTCGGTCGCCGCGTCCTCTTCGGTCTCCGCGGCGTCATCCGGGTGTGACTCTTCGTCGGGGACCGCATCCGCGTCTTCGACTGCCGTGGCCGACGCTGTGGCTGACTCAGCTGTCGCCTCGGAATCTGCGGCTGGCGGTTCAGAATCAGCCTGTGGCTGGTCGGTTTCGGCTGTTGGTTCCGCCGTGTCGCCTTCGGACGCCTGCGCGTCCGCCACGGGATCGGATTCAGTCGCCTGATCGGGGGGCGCTTCCCCATCCGCCTCGTCGGCGTCCGGCTCGTCCTCCGCTTCGAGTGCGTCGTCGTCGACGTCTTCCTCGACGTCACTCGTGAACCCGCTGAGTTTGTCCTTCAGTCCGTCGAACATGGCGGCCTTACTCGTCTT
This sequence comes from Haloarcula sp. JP-Z28, assembly GCF_011440255.1. Lineage (NCBI taxonomy): Archaea > Methanobacteriati > Methanobacteriota > Halobacteria > Halobacteriales > Haloarculaceae > Haloarcula > Haloarcula sp. JP-Z28. Next base: position 2,719 of record NZ_JAAOHT010000052.1, read on the forward strand.
CCTGCTCTTGCTGTTGCATCATCTGCTGCATCTGCTGCTGTTGCATCTGCTGGGCCTGCTGTTCGAGTTCCTCCATCTCGGTCTCGACTTCGGCCTTCTCTTCTTGCAGGTCGCTGATGTGGTCGTCCAGCGTCTCCTTCTTGGTTTCCAGCGTGCTGACAGCGCCGTCCTGCTCGCGCTCTGCGGAGTAGCCGCCACCGAGGGAGACGACGACCTCGTCGATGTCCTCGATCGTTGCGCGGATGTAGGCGTCGCCGCCGAGCGGGACCTGCACCGTGGACCCTGAGTCGAGCGTCTCGATGGCCTCGATGGCCTCGTCGATGTCAGTCTGCTTCTCGCGGAGGCGCTCGATTTCCTCGTCGATAGCCTCGACTTCCTGCTCCATCTGCTCGATCTCCTGTGCGACCTGCTGCATCTGACCGCCACCGCCGCCACCGCCGCCACCGCCCATCATGCTGCCACCTCCTCGATCGTGATCTGCGTGCGCTTGAGGTTGTGCTGGGAGCCGAAGTCGCTGTAAACGCGCTCTTCAGCGACGTTTTCGTTTGGCGCCTCAACCTCCTTCTCGAACTGTTGTGGGCCGTCTCGGGCCGGGAAACTACCGCGAACAGTGTACGTGCTCATACACGCAGATGCGGGCAGGGTAGGGAAGTATCTTCCCCTTCCGCCTTTTTCGAGTAACGCAACTGTCCGCGACATATCCGAGGCATACTCACCGCTGTCCGGCCCAGACCGACAGGGGCCGGACTATCCAGAACCAGATGTTTCAGAACCTATTCGCTGGGTTCTGGCGCATACACCATATCGCCGCCACACTCCGGACAGGACGGGCGGAGTACACCTGTCGAGTAGTCACACTTCCGGCAGATGAGGCTGTTCTGGTCTTCCGCGGGCGGTGTTCGCTGGACCATATGTAGTGTTCGTGAGCACACTATATTACTCTTTGACACGACCTGTCATGGTCACTGACCCCGGCGAATTTGCCGGGACACCACGTATGTCGAGATATGAGCGAAACGACCTACCAGTGTGAGTGCGGTGCGACGCTGCGGTTCAGGCAGGACCTGACGCTGGAGCGGGGCGGGACCGACCGGTCATGGACGTGTGGTGACTGCGGAGTCCCTGTTCCGGGCGTGGTGGCAGAAAAACTCAGCCACCAGCATCCGTCCTGAGCGGTAAAATAGAAGTCGCGTCAGTCGATGTAGCCGAGCGCCTGGTCGATACGGCCCAGTTCCGGTCCGGAGGTGTCCGAACCGCAGACGTAGCCGTGGTCGTTGGCGAGCAGCCCGGAACCGACGAGCGGGCCACCGTAGTTGATAGTCCCGATGTCGGCCGGCACGTCAAGGATGTCCTCAAGCGCGTCAAGTTCGCCGTCCGTGGCCTTCGGGTGGCAGAGAACGCCCTTGTTGGTGGCGACAGCGGCGGTCCCGACGGTCGTGACACCGGCGATGACGCCGCGTTCGACCGGGACGTCAAGCCCGTCTTTGACTGCCTGCACGGCGTCCCTGGAGAGGTCGGGGTGGACGTACGCGCCGTAATCGTTACAGCAGACGACGTTGCCGGCGGCGTTGATCCGGCCGGGCAGTCGTGTCACAGGCACGTCGACGACGTCTTGAATCCGCTCGATTTCGGTCTCGCGGACGCGTTCGGAGACGACGAGCCCGTTCTCGTTGCCAGTCGCAAGCGCGCCGACGGTCCCGGACCGGCCGACGGTGGTCGGCACAGCCGGAACGTCGAGTTCGTCGCTCAGGTCGTCGAGTAGCGATTCGTCTAAGTCTGGGCGAACCAGCACACAGTCGTCGGTCGCACGGGCGAACACACCCACGTACGACGACCCGGAGAAAGCCGCGCGGAGCAACGTTACTCTGCGGTCTCTGCTTCGACGATGGCTTCGCCCTCTTCCTCGAAGCGGGCGGCGCGAACACGGATCTTGCTCGGCGTGTTGGCGCGACCGCGGGCCCAGGCCGCCTCGTTGATCGAGGGGTCGAGGCGGACGGCGTCCTCGTCGACAGAGAAGTGTTTGGCGAGGTGCTCGCGGATGAGGATCATCGCCTTGTCTGCGCGCTTGTGGTTCGGTTCAGCTCGCGCGTCTCGGAGCGGGATGGTGACGACACGCTCCTCGAAGTCACTGGCGCTCATTATTCGTCAGTGTCGTTGCGCCGCCAGTGGCGTCGTTTGTGGTTGCGCTGGACCTCGCGGTCCGTCTTGAGCATGACCCAGGCCGGGACTCGACTGTTCTGGTTGTCGAGTTTGGCCAGTCGCTTCTTCGTAGCCTTCGATTTCTTACCCATGGTATGGTGCTTGTTCCGTGCCGTGGTTTAAATTCCTTCCTTTTCGAGCCGGTCATGGCCCGTTATCAGCGGCTATAACTGCGGACGTAGAACTAAGTAACCCGTAGCCCTGATTATCAAAGGATGAAGCGCCGGAAATTCCTCCAGACAATGGGTGTCGGTGCAACAGCCGTCGGCTCTGGTTGCTTGGGTGGTGGCGGGGAGGTCGTCGTCAGCGTGCAACAGGATGTCAGAATCAATCCACATGAGGCGTGGATAAAGGAGGAAATCCCGGACGTGTCCGACCCGGGCGGTGAGCTACAGTATATTGTCAAGGCGGATATCCCGTTCAACGTGTACTTTTTCACCGACCGCGAGCAGTTCGAGCAGTACGACACATATATCAAGGGTCGGGAGCCCAACCAGACACCGCCGGGGAACCCCGAGTTTAGCCAGACAGCGGTCCAACCCGAGGGGTCAGATATCTATGAGGCATCGACAGACGACGGCGGCGCGCGGGAGTCACTGGACGAACCCGGACCGTACTTCTTCGCTGTCGACCATTCGAACTACCGGATGGAAACGCGCGTCGATGACTACGACGACCCGCTGAAGGCCTTCGTCGATCTCACGGTCATCCGGAACAAGCTCCCCTTCTAAACGAACGCCAGCGGCACCATCGCCAACACACCGACAGCGATGCCAGTGAGTAGCTCGCGTTTGCCCCCACCCGGCAAGCCGTCCCCGTACTCCAGCGCCTCGGGGACGAACTCTGTGAGTACGAGGTACACCATCGCCCCGGCGGCGAAGCCGAAGCCGAACGGGAGGAACGCCTTCGCCAGCGTGACGAAGTAATACGCGATAACGGCCCCGACCGGCTGTGGGAGTGAGGAGAACACCGCCCACCAGACCATCTTCCACTCACTGACACCGAGCGAGCGAAGCGGGATGGCGATGGCAGTCCCTTCCGGAATATTGTGGATAGAAATGGCGACCGTCATAAACACCGCCAACAGCGGGACGGAGACGCCGACGATGCCAACGGCGGATTCGGGCGTAGCCGCCTCCAGCCCGAGTTCCGCGAAGGAGACGCCGACAGCCACGCCCTCCGGAAAGCTATGGACAGTCAAAATGCCCAGAATCAGCAGCAGCTTGGTGAAATCCGCCTGTTCGAACTGCTTAGGGGACTGGTCGAAATCGTCTAGCAGTTCGTGTGCTACAGCGACAAGACCAACCCCAGCCAGAACACCGGGGACCAGCAGCACCGGCGATCCGTAGGCGAGCCCTTCTCGCACGAGGCCGAACAGCGAGGCGGCGACCATGATCCCCGACGCCAGCCCCCACAGCAGGACGTTCCAGCGGTCGGAGAACTCATCCACCAGGAAAAACGGGATCGCACCGAGGCCGGTGGCGAGCGCCGTAAGCAACCCCGCGACGAACACGAAGACAACGTTCTCGACGGCGACCATATCGGCCCTACGCCGCTCGGACCGATAAAAATTGTCACTAACCTGATTTGTTTTGGCTGACCTAAACGGGCAGCCAGTACGCCGTGGATAGCGACTCAGGTGCCTAATTGACCGATTCAACGTGGATACCGACAATGGTACGACACGGCCGACGCCGCGGCCCAGTTATTACCAGAACTATGACATTATCTATCCGTGGGCACCGTCCACATCGCACTCGAACCGGGAGCTGTGAGGCACACGCTCACAGCGACACCGACTCGACGGTCCGGTACGTCGGGCCGCCAGGCCCACGCTCACTCTCTTTCAGTCGGATTTCCGTGACCTGCAGGCATCCCACGTCAGGGTCGTCGTTCTCGACGATGTTCTGTACTGTCTCTTTGCCCCCAGCGTGGTCCATTCTGGCGATGGTTGCATGCGGCGTGAACTCGTGATCCTCCGAGTCGAACCCCATCGCGACGGTCCTGTCTTCGATAGCTTCGTGCAGCGCAGTCAGTTCTGGGCCGCCCTGACCGTCGCGAACGCCGACCCAGACGACGCTGATGTAGGACAGCGACGGAAAGACGCCGAGACCGCCGATATCGGCTTCGAACGGCTCGACACCGCTGTCTTCGACCGCGGCTTCGAGGGCGGCGACGACATCAGCAACCCGGTCCGGCGCGGTGTCACCGAGGAACTTCAGCGTGACGTGGGCCTGCCCGGGGTCGGTCAGTCGAAGGCCCGACACGCCGTCGAACCGGTCCTGAACGGCCGCCACAGCGTCGCCCAGCCCGTCGAGGTCAACGCTGACGAACAGGCGCTTTGACATATGCGAGGATTGCGGACCGGTCCGCAAGAAAGCAACGGACACCGCGGTCAGGGCCCCGAAAACGACCGCAAGGATGTCCCTGTGAAGACGATGAACGCATCCGGCATCAGCGAGTCCCGAATGGCCGGGAATCCGGACGCTTGCCGCCTGAATCCTGACGAGTCGTGGACGTAGCCCTTAACCGGATTGGCCGTCAATCAGGAGGTATGACAGACAACGACGACGATCACGCCTTCTCCGAAGGGCAGGGATTCGACGACCCTTACGAGGGGTTCGATCTCGAACCGCCAGAGTTCGAGGTGGACCCGGACAAGGTCGACCCCGTCGACTCCCGTGTTGTCACTGACCTACTGGACCAGCGGAACATCTCCTCTGACGCCGTCGACCCCGGGCAACTGCTCGATGTCGGTCTGGAGTATATGCACATCAACCGCCACGAACAGGCCGCCGAGACGTTCGAGCGGGTCGCCCAGTACACGGACGACGACCGACTCAAGCAGGAAGCCTGGACGAACAAGGGCGCGGCCCACGCAGAACTTGAAGAGTGGGACGCCGCCATCGGCGCGTACAAGGAAGCCCTCAACTTCGACGAGGAGTCCGACCACGCCGCTACGGCCGAAACGAACCTCGCATACGCGCTGTGGAAATCCGGCCGCTCCGAACAGGCGCTCGAACACGCCGAGCGCGCCGTCGAAATCGACCCCCGGTTCGGCGAGGGCTGGTACAACCGCGGCTTCTTCCTGCTCGAACGCGGGCTGGCCGACGAAGCTATCGACGCGTTCGACAACGCGGTCCGCCTCGGCTTCCGCAACGCCGACGTGCTCGAAGAGAAGGCCCGCGCCCTCGAAGAGGTCGGCGAGTTCGACCGCGCCGAGGAACTGGCCGAGGAGGTCGACGAGATGCGCGAGGAGGCCGAACAGCAGTTGCTTGAATGATACTCAACGAACGCGACACCGACGAGGGGTTGCTCGTCTCCGTCTGTGACCCCGACATCATGGGCGAAACGTTCGAGAACGGCCCCGTATCGCTCACCGTCAACGAGGAGTTCTACGGCGGCGAAACGGCTACCGAAGACGAAATCGTCGATAGTCTCGCCCGCTGTTCGGTCGCCAACATTGTCGGTGACGACGCTGTCAACGTTGCCGTCGAGCACGGCTTCGTCGACGAAGAGAACGTCCTCGATCTGGGCGAGACGCGCCACGCACAACTGCTCTGGATGTAACTGCGGTCGCGACTGGCAGCCCGACCCCGACAGTCTTTGCGCACGCCTACCGAGAGGAGCGTATGTATTCTCGGGACCACGCTATCGTCTCTGCAGCCGTCGGGGCTGCCGGCGTTGTCGTTTTGCCGATCCCGCTCCCCTGGTGGGCCGCTGTCGGCTACGCAGTGGTTGTCGACGTCGCCATCGACTTCGATCATTTCGCCGTTGCCCGAGTAGAAACCGGCGACTGGGCCGCACTCCGCCGCTGTCTCCGGAACCCGAAGATCGTGATGTTCGACCAAAATGAAATCTTCGGCCCGCAGGACCTCTGGCCGCTCCAGCGACTCCTCAGCCATCACCTCATCGGCGGCGTGGTCGTGTTCGGTATCTGGCTCGTCTCCGAGCCGCTAGCGCTGTTTACTGCCGTCGTGCTGTACGCCCACATCCTCGGCGATCTCGTCTGGGACAACTACCTGCTTGAGACCTATCGGGAACAGCACGCGATGGCCGCCAAATCCGTGTCTGAGTCCGACTCTGACTCCGGATAGGGCAAAGAAACGGCCGCTACCGGCCGGGAAGAGTTCTAGGTGAACCGAAGGAATGTTGCCTGTTGAGCCCCTGAACAGAACTAATGGGACACGCTGAATCTGAAGTACTTGACGTGGAGCGTCTCCGCGAGGACTTCCCCATCCTCCAGCGCGAGTTCGGCGGCGAGCAAGTGGTGTATCTCGACAACGCGGCCACCACGCAGACGCCCGAACCGGTCGTCGAGACCATCGCCGACTACTACCGGACGACCAACGCCAACGTCCACCGCGGCCTCCACCAACTCAGTCAGGAGGCTAGCGTCGCCTACGAGGACGCCCACGACCGCGTCGCCGAGTTCATCGGTGCCTCTGGCGAGCGCGAGGAGATCGTGTTTACCAAGAACACCACTGAGAGCGAGAACCTCGTCGCATATGCCTGGGGCCTGAACGAACTCGGGCCCGAAGACGAGGTCGTCCTCACGGAGATGGAACACCACGCCTCGCTGGTCACCTGGCAGCAAATCGCCAAGAAGACCGGTGCGACCTGCCGCTATATCCGTGTCGACGAGGACGGGACGCTGGACATGGACCACGCCCGCGAGATCATCACCGACGACACCGCGATGGTCAGTGTCGTCCACGTCTCGAACACGCTCGGCACGGTCAATCCCGTCTCGGAACTGGCGGACATTGCCCACGACCACGATTCGTACATCTTCGTCGACGGCGCACAGTCGGTCCCGAACCGCCCAGTCGACGTGGAAGCCATCGACGCCGACTTCCTGGCCTTTTCCGGGCACAAGATGGCCGGTCCGACCGGCATCGGCGTCCTCTACGGCAAGAAACACATTCTCGAGGAGATGGAGCCGTACCTCTACGGCGGCGAGATGATCAAGAAAGTCACCTTCGAGGATGCCTCGTGGAACGACCTTCCGTGGAAGTTCGAGGCCGGCACCCCAGTCATCGCGCAGGGCATCGCGCTGGCAGAGGCCTGTGACTACCTCGACAACATCGGCATGGAACGGATCCAGCGCCACGAGGAACAACTCGCCCAGTACACACTGGAACAACTCCGTGAAGAGGGTGACGTGGAAACGTACGGTCCGTCTGTGGGAACAGAGCGCGGTGGCCTCGTCTCGTTCAACCTCGATTCGGTCCACGCCCACGACCTCTCCTCGATCCTCAACGACTCCGCCGTCGCCATCCGCGCTGGCGACCACTGCACGCAGCCGCTCCACGACAAGATGGGCGTCCCCGCCTCTGCGCGAGCCTCGTTCTACATCTACAACACGCGTGAGGAAGTGGACAAGCTCGTGTCGGCTATCGACGACGCCCGGCAGTTGTTCGCGTAATCGGGCGCTCAGTCCCTATATGGGATGTAACTGGTGGTATTTTCAGTTGTAATATAGTGCCGGTGTGCACGGCAGCTATATGACACTCCGCCGATAACTTTTGTCGGGACGATGACTGATACCGATGAGACGGAGTCGTCACTGACGCCGGAATCACTCGATTACACGCACCTCCCCGAGCAGAAAATGTACAAGGTGTCGCTCGACGACGCCAGCCACTTCGAGCAGGGCGGGGATGCTATCCGGACATACCCGGTGTGTACCACGAACGAATTCAAGCTGCTGTACTTCGAGATGGACCCTGGCGCGGTCATCGACTGGCACACGCACGCGCCCAGTTTCGACGAGGTGTGTCTGTGTCTCGATGGTGCCGCCAGATACACGCTGAAACGCGAAGACGGAGGCGAGCAGGTGCTCCGGGCTGAACCACGCGAGTTCGTCTATCTACCCGGTGGGGCCCGACACAAGATCGAGGCAGTGGGTGAAACCGGTCACGAGGGACTGGTCACAATGCCGCCGGACTCTGTCGGACGCCTCGAATTGCTCGACGGGGCTGCACCGTACCAGACAGACGACTGGCCGATTGCACTGTGGGTCGACCGGATCCGTGACGAGGTCGTCAAGAAGGACGAGAACGCCGTCACTGAGTAGATCTACTGGGCATCGATCAGTGGGACTCATCTGCAGCGAGATAAATGACGGCTAGCTTATACAGCGCCGGGTTCGGAGTCGCAATCGGTCGGGCTGCCCGGACGGCCGCAAGTGCGTCAGAAAGCGGCCGGGTCTCTTCGGCAGCGATAGCTGTCGCGATCAGCGTCGCACTCCGGGAGACGCCGGCTTTGCAGTGAATCAGCGCCGGGCCGTCCGCTCGGACGAAGCGCCGGGCAGTATCGACGGCCGCTTCGAACGCCGCCCATTCGTTGCCCGAGCCATCGATAAGCGGGTGGTGGGCGGTCGTGAGCGGATAAGACTCACTCGTCGCCGAAAGCACGTGTTCGAAGGACTGGTCGTGCACCCCGCGTGCCGCGTGTTTGTTGCCGAGATACAGCGTCCGGTCGCCGATCTGGCGAATCACCGGCTCATCGCTGACGAACCCCACGGGGCGAACGGCATGGTCAGTCGGAGACGGAGCAGTGTTCTCTCCCACGGGCTCACAGAACGGAGCTAGATTAGTAAATACTACCTACTGGCAGAAGGGAGCCTGTCGGTTCTCACAGGCCGTCAACGCGGCTCCTATCACAGGACATCGGACATGCGAATCGATACCTCGGAACGTTTTTCCGACTGACAGCCGTATCATAGTTCAATTATGGGTATCGGTGGCTCGGATATGTACCGGCAGCAGATCCTCGATCACTACAAGAACCCCCGGAACTACGGGGAGATCGAGGACCCAACGTTTACCCACATCGGTGAGAACCCGATGTGCGGCGATGAAATACGGATGGATGTCGTCCTCGACGAAGACGAGGAAACCATCGAGCAGGTCGCCTTCCAGGGCGACGGCTGTGCCATCTCACAGGCCTCCGCGTCGATGCTCTCACAGGAGCTAGCTGGGATGGCGGTCGAAGACCTGAAAGCGATGGACCGCGACGATATCACAGAGATGCTCGGCGTCGACATCTCGCCGATGCGCGTCAAGTGTGCCGTTCTTGCCGAGAAGGTGGCCCAAGACGGGGCAGACATTTTCTTCGGTGAGAAAGACATCGACCGAACGGTGACCGAAGACGACGACTAACGCGGGCGGAACCACCGTCGGTATTCTTTTGACTCCATCTCGGGATAGCACAGGCCATGCCAGGCAACGACTGGGACCCAGACGACTACGACGACCGCCACGGGTTCGTCCACGAACACGGTCAGTCGGTTGTCGACCTGCTGGACCCTCACCCCGGCGAACAGGTACTGGATGTTGGCTGTGGCACCGGCCACCTGACGGCAGAAATCGCAGACAGCGGTGCCGAGGTGGTCGGCATCGACGCGTCGGCGGAGATGGTCGCACAGGCCAGAGACGCTTATCCGACCCTCACGTTCGAGCAGGCGGACGTGCGGTCCTACACCGCCGACAGGCCGTTCGACGCGGTATTTTCGAACGCAGCGCTACACTGGATTCCCGGTGAAGACCACGACGCGGTCCTGTCGACGGTTGCCGACGCGCTGACCGAGAGCGGGCGGTTCGTCGCGGAATTCGGCGGGCAGGGCAACGTGGCGGCCATAACCGACGCACTCATCGCCGAACTGGATGTGCGGGGCTACGACGCCAGTCATCCGTGGTACTTCCCGAGTATCGGCGAGTACGCGCCGCGAGTCGAAGCGCATGGGCTCGAACTGCAGTTCTCACGGCTATTCGACCGACCGACGCCGCTCGACGGTGGTGAAGAGGGGCTCCGGAACTGGATTGAGATGTTCGGCGACGAATTCTTCGCCGGTGTCGACGACAGCGAGCAAGCGGCAGTGCTGTCGGCTGTCGAGGACCGGCTCCGCCCGACGCTTTTCGACGGTGACACCTGGGTCGCAGACTACCGACGGCTACGGCTCGTCGCTGGTCGATAGCGGAGAAGTAGGCTGGCTGGTGGCCGTTCGTCAGGCCAGGAACACGTGCCGCGGTCGGTCGGCCAGCACGTCCCGGCCCCAGTCGACCGTCTCCGAGAAGTCATCGGAGCGGAAGAAGGCCATCGCATCCTCCTGTGAGTCCCACTGGCTCGCGATGAACATGTCGTTCTCGTCGTCGTGGTTGAACAGCAGCGAGGTCTCGCGGTGGCCGTCCATCTCTTTGAGCAGACCACCGACAGTGTCGAACTTCTCGACGAAGTCCTCGTGGTATTCTGGCTTGACCGTATAGAACATCCCCATCGTCCCGAACCCGTCGCCCTCGCCGTGGCGGCCGACGACGCCGGGCAGGTCGGTGAGATAGTCGCTGGCGGTCTGGGCGGCGTCCTCGGTGTCCCACAGCGACGCGACGGCCGCGACATCGCCGTCGGTGTCGCCGTACACCGTGGTCTGGACGTGCGTGTCGTAGCGCTCGAACGCGCTCCGGAGGTCTGTGACTTCCTCGTCAAGCGTTTCCGCGTCAGCCTCGGAGTACACGACCAGTGCGTACACGTCCTCGCCGTGCGGTTGCCCGGCGTAGACGCCCGCCGATTCGAGCGTCTCGCGGATGGACTGGGACGATTCAGCGGCCTGAGCGTCGCTGTCATCCGCAGTCTCGCTGCCCTCGACACCCTCGCCGAGGGAGCCGCCGAGCTGTTCGTCGACACCGTCGATATCCTTCAGGAATCCGGCTGCCGTCTCGGCGGCGTCTTTCGCCGTCCAGATGCTGACGACGTACGTCTGGCCACTGTCGGCGCGCACGGCCGTCTGGACGTGGCGGTCGTAGTGGTCGAAGTTGCTCTCGAGGTCGGACACGTCGTCGACGATGTCCTCCGCGTCGGCCGAGGAGTGGAACACCAGCGCGTAGTCGCCGGCGTCGTACGCGTCGCCCTCGTGCAGCCCCAGCCGGCCGAGTCGCTGTGCGGCGTCGTCTATCTCCTCGAAGTCAGCTGAAACGTCCGGCCGGCCGCCTGAGCTATTCGACGACCCCGAGTTGTCCTCGTCGGACGACTCCTCGGAATGTGGATGGTCGCCCTCGCTGGCGCTCCCGGGGTGGGTGCCGCCGTGGCTGTCGGTGTCTCCGCCGGCGTGTGCTCCTGTCTGTGCACCGCTCGCCGTTGGCTCTTCGGCGTGGCTGTGACTCGCACCGGCATCGGCCGGTGCGTGCTCATGTTCCGCGACGTCCGCCGGTGTCTCCGGAACCGATGCGTCGTCGGTCGGCACCCGCTGGCCGGCCAGCACAGCCGGTAACTCGGACGGGTCGAACTTCCGGCCGACATAGAAGGGGCCGAACTCGGCAAACTGCGAGGTCGAAGGGTCAAAGCGCATCTCGGTCAGCAGTTCCTTGATGTGGCGCATATCGTCGCTCCAGAGCGTGATGCCCCACTCCCAGTCGTCGAAGCCGATGGAGCCGGCAATCATCTGGCTCACCTCGCTCCCGTAGCCACGGCCGATGTCGCCGTGCCGTTTGATGTGGGCCGCTCGCTCCTCGAAGGACGTGTCGTACCAGTTCTGGTCGGGCTGGCGGCGCTTGCTCATCGGGTAGAAGCAGACAAACTCCTCGTCCGGCACGTCGGGGTGGAGTCGGGCCTGAATGTACTGGGCCAGCCCGGAGTCGTCGTCCACTTCGCCCTCGAAGTACTCGCGGGATTTCTCGGTGTAGCCCGACGCCTCCGTCACAGAGACGTAGGAGAACTCCTGTTCGGTGAAGGCGGCGAACTCTGTCTGCTCGAAATGGCGCTCGGCCGCATCGAGGTCGCCCATCGTCGGCCGCAGGTGGAGAATCATGATGTCGGCCTTGTGGCCCATGACGGTGTACACCGCCGTCTGGCCCTCGTCGGCGTCTTCGACGGCTTCGTACGCGTCGAGGAAGCCGATCCCCTCCGAGAGCGCACGGTCGCGGACTCGCTGGGGAGCCTCGCGCCAAGCATCCCAGTCGATACTCCGGCAATCGTGCAGCGCGTACCAGCCTTCCTCCGTGGCTGGCGGCTTGCGTTGGTCCATAGGTGTCGATTGCAGGTCGACAGTAAGGAAACTTCCCATGTCGTTCCGGGACGGCGACTTCTGAGCCAGCAATTCAGGCTATCCTTTTATTAGCCCAACGTGACAGCGAATCAATGTTGTCGCATGAACAACCCAATCGATAGACGGGTCGCAACTGCCCTCCAGTCGTATACGGTACTTGCGGTTATTGCCATTCTCATTGGTGCCGCCGTCGTGCCGTATGCGGCGTCGGTCGCCGAGGGTGACGAACAGTACGTCGCTGTAGTGAATATCGACGAAACGATTTCCAGTTCTAGCTCACAGGACACGGTACAGAAGCTCCGCGAACTCCGCAGCAACGAGTCAGTCGAAGCGGTCGTCCTCCGGATATCGAGTCCCGGGGGAAGCGCCGCCTCCAGTGAGTCAATGTATCTAGCCGTCAAGCGGCTTTCGGCGGAGAAACCGGTGTACACAAGCGTCGACCAGTACGCCGCCTCCGGCGCGTACTACACCGCGGTCCCGAGCGACCGCATCTACGTGACGCCGGCCAGTCTCGTTGGCCACGTGGGTGTCATCGGAACCGCGCCGAGCGACGGTCTGAGCCCCGCCGCCACCACTGGCCCCGACAAGGCCCATCGAGGGATGACGCGCGACCAGTACTACGCGAGCCTCGAATCGATGAAGCGAGCCTTCGTCGGAGCAGTCATGACCGAACGCGGTGACAGGCTCAATGTCTCCCGCGAGACGGTCGCTGAAGCGTCGGCCTATCAGGGCGGTCGCGCGGTCCAGACCGGCTATGCGGATGAGGTCGGTGGACTCGAAGCCGCGATAGCCGGCGCGGCTGGTGCCGCTGATCTCTCGGAGTATCAAGTCGTGTACCACAACCCCGCGGACCCGCGAGGGCTGCTCTTCCTCACTGGCGGGAGTGAGGCCGGCGGGAACGCTACCGTCGCCGCCAAAGGCGCACCGTACACGTTCCAGGGCGTCGACACAGTCCACTTCCTCATGATATACGGCACGCCGGAGAATCAACAGGTCGTCTACAACAGCACCGCACAGGGAGGTGCCTGAAATGGCAGCCGATAGCTCACGTTCGAGTCCGGTCATTCGAGCAGGATTTTTCATCGGGATACTCGTCCTCTCGGTGATTGTCGGCACCGTCGCGATTGGTGGCGGTGCGCAATCGGCCCCCGATGTAAGTCAGGTGAATGCCCCGTCGTTCAACAGCGGCGAGTCCGTTGCAACTCCGGCGGACGAGAGCGGTGACCTCTCGATGTCGGCCGACGCGTCCGAGAAAGTCGTCGTTATCGACGTTGCTCACGCCGGCGATATCGACCGCGAAGCGCTCACGCCGCTTGTCTCGACCCTGACCGAGAACGGGGCGACAGTCCGCTATCACGTCGGTGAGCGACAGAGCGGGAGCCCGTTCAACGAGTCCCTCCGCTCGGCTGACGCCCTCGTCGTTCTCGGCGCAGAACAGCGCTACACCGAGAGCGAGCTGAACGGCCTCTCCGCGTTCAGCGACGCGGGCGGTCGCGTACTCTTGCTGAACGAGCCGTCACAGGCGAGTCCCGCCGGCTTGGGACTGTTCGGCCCGATTCGGTCGGATAGCGTAACCAAGCCGATGGCCCCACTGGCGAGCCAGTACGGCCTCTCGTACGGGAACGGCTACCTGTACAACATGCACGAGTACGACACGAACTACCAGAACGTCTACGCGACGCCGACGGGCGATACGGAACTCACCGAAGGCGTCGACCGAGCGGTCTTCTACGCCGCGATCCCCGTTCAGGGCGGTGACACCGCACTCACGACGACGGAACAGACAACGCTCTCGAAGACCCGGCGACAGGACACGTACGGCGTCGTTGCCCGCTCGGGGAACGTCGTCACTGTCGGTGACACGAACGTGTTCACGCAGGAGTTCCTCTATCGAGCCGACAACGAGCAGCTGGTCGGGAATCTGCTTGATTTCCTCGTCACGGGCGAGAAATCACCCGCAGACGCACCACAGACCGCCGAGTCCGGCGAGTCCGGACCTGGCGGATCGCTCCCCGGAACGGGAATGGGTGGCGGCACGGTGCCGTCGGAACCGGATTCGACTCCGGCTCCCGAACCGAATGAGACGATGATGCCCGACGAGTAGGGCATCACCGCCCGCTTTCGTCGGGGACACCGGCAGAACAGGAATAACAAAGCAATTGCCGAACCGCGGCGAGTGCAGTCAGTCGTCGATGTCGAACACGCGGCGCAGTTCGCGCTCGATCTCGTCGACGTATTCCGAGAGCACGGCGTCGAGTTTCTCGTCGTCGACGATGACCGCCGAGAGCCGCTCTGTCGGGTTCTCAGGTAATTCGACGCTGAACTCGCCGTCATCGTAGAACGGCTCTGACTCGTTGAGGATCTGCTGGTCGATCGCGTGGACCAGTTCGGAGTCGTACGTGTCGTTCATCCGCTCGAAGGCGTTCTTGTAGGCCTTCTGCAGTTCTGGGAAGTAGTTCGCGTACTTGTCCTCGAACTTCTCGGGATCGAACGTTGTCATTGCCAGAACGGTACAGGGCTGGGGATAAAGATGGCCCGATGTTCAGCGTTGTATCGTGCGTGCGTCCTTCTGCGGGAGATACATCGTGAGGTACGCGACGAAACAGATGCCGAAGATGCCACCCAGAACGAGAAAGACACGGATATCCAGCCCGGCGATAGCTGTGAGAATCTCCTGTAGCGTCGTCCGCGGGTTCGCAAAGCCGAACGTCTCAGTGTAGGCTAGCAGGCCAGCAACGACGACAAGTGCGATATCGAACAGGCCCCGAGAGTCCATCGTGGGGTGTTCGGAGAAGCGGACGTATAGCTTTTATTGCTGATACTGGCGGTGGGAGTCGGACGTTGCGCCGTCGCGCGGGATGTCTCCGCTACGACAGTTGGTCGCTGATAATCTCGTCGGCCGCCTCGATGAACGCCGACTCCTCCCCAGCGGGGATAGTCGCACCCGCCGCGATGTCGTGCCCGCCGCCGTCGCCGCCGACGGACTGAGCGGCGTCACGCATCACGACCGACAGGTCGACGCCCCGGCCGACCAGCGGGCCGGTCGCCCGAGAGGACACCTTCGTCTCGTCTTCATCGGTGCTAGCGAACGCGATGATGGGCTTGTCCGAATCGACACCATCAGTCCCCAGCGCCATCCCGGCGACGATGCCGACGATGGTCTCGCGGATGGCGTCACCGGCGTCGAACCACTGGACGGTCCCCGCCGGCGTGACGCCGCGCTCCTTGACCAGCGTGAGGCCCTCCGAGAGGTTCCGGCGGTGGTTCGACAGTAGCGTCCGCGCCCGCTCAAGCGGCGCGTCACGCTCGCCGAGACACACTGCCAGCCCCACGTCCGCTCGCTCGTAGCGGGCGGTGGCGTTCAAAAGCGTCGAGAACTCGCTTGCGTCCCGGAGTTCCGTCCCGCGCGGTTCCGCAGTCAGCGTGTAAGTCGTGCCGATGAGCGTCTCTATCTTGTCCGCCGGGACGCCCCGCTCAACAGCACGCTGGACCAGCCCACTGGCGACGGTCTGGCGCTCGTCATCGGAGAGGTCCGCCCAAGTGCGCCAGTTGCCGGCAGACGCGCTCCGCGCGCCTCCCGAAGCCGGTCCCTCATCGCTCGACCGGCCGCCGTCGGCTTTCAACTCCAGCCCGAGGCCTTCAAGGAACCGCGTCGCACCGGCCTGGTCGTTCGAGATGCCCGGAATCGGGACTTCAGTGGCGTATTCGAGCAGTTTCGGCAGCGGTCGGGTCTGTTTGCCGTACAGCGAGAGGTCGGTGCCCTTCTCCAGCACATCGGCAGCAATCCCCTCTTCGACGAGACCAGCGTTGGCTCCAACGAGTTCGCCGCCGACGGCCTGCATGTCCCCGACTGCGCCGACAACCGCCAGCGCGGCGAGGTCGCGGTTGTCCGTTTCTCCAGTCGAGAGTGCGCGGGCGAGGACGTACGCCGCACCCGCACCCGAGAGCTCCGACGCGCCATTGATGCCTTCCAGCAGCGGATTGAGATGCGTCTCAAAGTCGGCGTAGCCGTCGGTGGCGACGACCGCGTCGGGGTGGCAATCATCCGGGTCTGACGGCTGGTGATGGTCGGCGATGATTGCCTCGAAATCGCCCGCGGCGACGTGCTCGGAGATCACGTCTAGCTGGCCCGAGCCGAAGTCGGTGAACAAGACAGTGTCGTACTCACGGGCTGCGGTGCTCTCGATTTCGGCGGCGTCGAGTTGCTTCTTGAAAACGGTCTCGACAGGGATGCCGGCCCGTGACAGCGCCGCGGTGGCGATGGCGGCGCTGGTCAGCCCGTCGGCGTCAATGTGGGAGGCCAGCAACACGCGGTCGGCCGCTCGGAGTCGGTCGGCGCAGGCGGCCGCGCGGTCGGCGAGCGCTGGAACGGGGCCGGTCGTAGTCATCGTATCGGGGATAGGTGCGCTCCGGCATAAAAACGTTCAGACGCGCGGGCATTTGTAGTAGAGCGGCCTGCCCGGTCAGGCGACCTTCCGCTGGTCGCTGAGTGTGACAGTCTGGTCGGCTGTCTCAACAGTTGTCCGGATGGTTATCCAGCCGTCCGCCTGTTCGATAGCGTAGGCGTCACCGAACGACAGGTCGACGCGCCGGGTCGTGGTGTAGGATCCGTCTGCTTCGAGTGTCCCGACGTCCTCGGAGCCCTCCCAGACCACGTCGCCACCAGTGGAATTCCCGGCGTAAATCCGTGTGTAGACGGTGATGTCATCCGCCGTACTGTTCTGCTGATTCGTCAGCGTGGAGGTCACGTCACGACAGGTCTGCCCGCACTCTTCGATGGAATCGACGGTGAACGCGAACGGCGGGGTGCTTGCCGCGCCGCCGTCAGAATCCTCAGTATCGCCAGTATCGGTGGTTGTAGTGTCGCTCTCGGTGGCTTCAGCTGTTTCCGTCGGGAACTCCGAGATGTCCTCGCCGCTGCTTTCCGCCTGAAACGGGCCGATACCGACGACGAACGCCCCGCCGACACCCGCTAGCAAGAGCGCGATGACGCCACCCATAGCAAGTAGCTTCCCGTTCATCTTAGCCACCGACCTCGCCTGCCACGTCACTCATGGCCGGTCCGGGGCTGGCGTCGCTCCCGCTGGCGAGGAACTCCTGAACCGCTTCGACGATCGCCGTCACGAAGTCAGGGACCTGATCCGGAAAGCCGCCGGGCGGGCCGACGGCGTTCGTCGTGTCATCCCCGTCGGCTGCCGGTACGGCCGCGGCCGCACCAGTGAGGAGTGTCAGTGCGAGCGCCAGCGTCCCGACCGTGCGCAGTAGGGTTCGTGTCATCGTCACGTGTTCGTTGCTCCCGGCACCCCATCAAGTAGCCAGACAGTAAGGTCGAATAGTCACTGATTTCAGTCGTTTTAGCCGATTAAACTCGTCCTAAACCGAGTGAAACCCTGTTATTATAACCGCATCAGTCCTACTCTGTGACATGAATGCTGTTACGACCAAGCCACAGTCGGAGCCGAATCGAGTTATCTGCCTCACGGAGCGGTCCCGATGAGCCTCCTCCGGCGGTTCGCGTTCGCGATCCGCGCCAAACTCAACGCGCTGCTCAATCGGACATCGGACCCGGCGGCGGAGCTAGATTACTCCTACGAACAGATGCGGGACGAACTGCAGGACGTGACTCGCGGTATCGCCGACGTGACGACTCAGAAGAAACGGCTGGAGATACACCGAACCCGGTTGCGGTCGAACGTCGAGAAACACGACACACAGGCCCGGGCCGCCCTGCAGGAGGGTCGTGACGACCTCGCGCGCCGGGCACTGGAGAAAAAGCAGGTGAACGTCAGCCAGATAACGGAGCTGACGGGGCAGATAGACGATTTACAGGAGACACAGGACCGACTGGTCGGCAAGCGGGCCGAACTGAGCAGCCAGATAGAGCAGTTCCGGACGAAAAAAGAGACGATGAAAGCCCGCTATCAGGCCGCCGAAGCGTCGGCGCGGGTCTCGGAGGCGTTTACCGGTGCTGGCGATACGATGGCCGACGTACACCGCTCCATCGAACGCGCCACGGAACGCACGGAACAGATGGAGGCACGCGCGGCCGCACTGGAGGAACTCGAAGCCAGCGGCCAGCTTGAATCCGTACTCGACGAGGGCGATTCAATCGACCAGGAACTCGACCGCCTCTCCGGCGAGCGGGCCGTCGAGAACGAACTGGCGACGCTGCGGGCTGAGATGGACAACCGCAAAGCCGTCGAAGAAGCCACAGAGTAGCTCGGGGAGACGCCAAAACCGAACCGAAACGTTACTCGTGGTGAGTCGGAGCGGCCGCCTCGACAGCCTCGCAGGCCAGCGCCTCGAAGTCGGCCTGGTCGGGAACGACATCGACCGAGATGCCGGCGTCCTCGGCCGTCTCTCGCGTCGGCTGGCCGATTGCGCCGACAGTTGCCTCGTTCAGTCCGTCGATGGCAGCCTCGCGGAGACCGAGGTCCGCAGCCGCATCGAGGAAGTGTTCGACCGTGAGCGAGGACGTGAACAGCGCCGCGTCGAGGTCCCCGCTTGCTGCCAGCTCCGCGGACTCGCCCGAGCCTTCCGGACGGACCAGCCGGTACAGCACGGTTTCGTGGACGTATGCACCAGCGGCCTCCAGTCCGTCAGTTAGCACCGCGGAGCCGTGGTCCGACCGGGCGACTTCGACCCTTGCGCCGGCCACCGCTCCGGACAGCGTTTCGACGAGTCCCGTCGAAGAGTACTCGGCGGGGATGATGTCGACGCCGTAGCCGGCCTCGTGGAGCGCCTCGGCGGTCGAATCGCCAATAGCACATACCGTCGCCTCGCCGGCGTCCCAGCCAGCTTCGGCGGCGAGTTCGACGCCGGTCTTGCTGGTCAGGACGACGTAGTCGGCGTCAGTGCGCGGCGTGACCGGGCCGTCGTCGCCGTCACCGTCGGTGTCGCCGGCCGCCGCTGGTTCGACCGCCAGCATCGGGTCCGGAACCGGGTCAGCGCCGAGGGATTCGATGAGTTCGACTGCGTCGTCTAAGCGGTCATCGTCAGGCCGGAAAGCGGCTACGCGCAGACGTGGTTCCTCGCGCATCAGTACCCCTCCAAGAACTCCACCACCCGCTCGCGCTCGCCGGCAACCTCGCCAATGACAGTGATTGCGGGCGGTTCGATGCCGGCCTCGTCACGAACGGAGACGATGGTGTCAAGCGTCCCGGTGGCGACCTGCTGGTCCGGCCAGGTCGCGCGTTCGACGAGCGCGACCGGCGTATCGGGGTCCATCCCCGCGTCACGCAGGGCGTCGGTGTACTGCGGGAGTTTGCCAACGCCCATCAGGACGACGAGCGTGCCGCCCGTCGCGGCCAGCGCGTCCCAGTCGACGGCCGATTCGTCCTTCGTCGGGTCCTCGTGGCCGGTGACAAAGGAGACTGAAGACGTGTAATCGCGGTGCGTGACCGGAATCCCGGCGGCTTCGGGACCGGCTATCGCGCTCGTGATACCCGGGACAATCTCGACCGGAATCCCGTTTTCCGCGAGATGGGCCAGTTCTTCGCCGCCGCGGCCAAACACCATCGAGTCGCCGCCTTTCAGTCGGACAACGGTGTTACCCTCCTCGGCGAGTTCGACCAGTCGGGCGTTAGTGTACTCCTGGGGCGTCCACTCGCCGCCGGCGCGTTTGCCCACGTCTTCGCGTTGCTCCTCGGGAATCATCCCGATGATTTCGGGGCCGGGGAGCTTGTCGTGCAACACCACGTCGGCCTCCTCCAGCAGGCGCTTTGCCTTGACCGTCAGCAGGTCGGGGTCGCCGGGACCGGAGCCGACCAGATACACCTTGCCGGGCGTGCCGTCCGTCATTCCTCGTCTTCCTCCCGTGCCGTCGAGGCGTCCTCGTCGGCTTCCGTCGAGTCCCGCTTTGCCGCTTCGATAAGGTCGTCAGCGCCCTGTTCGGCGAGTTCCGCTGCGAGGTCCTGTGCCGCGTCAATGTGGTACTCGGCCGGGACGTCGCGGCCGACCGAGACTTCCTCGGTGCCATCCTGTGAGAGGACGCGAACTCGCGTGTGGATGACGCCGCCCTCTAACTGGGCGTGGACGCCGATCGGCGCGACACAGCCACCGCCGAGTTCTTCGAGAATTGTCCGCTCGACAGTCGTCTCGATACGCGTCTGGGGGTCGTCCAGCCGGTCTTTGATGTCCAGCGCGAGGTCGCCGTCGACAGCGGTCACCGCTAGTGCGCCCTGTCCCGGAGCCGGCACGAACTGGTCGGGGTCAAGGTCAGACATCCCGACGTAGCGCGTGAGACCGGCCCGGTGAAGCCCCGCCTTCGCCAGCACGATGGCGTCGTACTCGACGTCCGGGTCCCGCTCCATCGCCCGCCGTTCGAACTCGGTGAGGTCGTCGAACCACTCCTCGACCGTGCGGTCGTAGGGGTGTTCCTCCTCCTCGTCGGCGTCGGAGTCAGCGTCGTCCCCGTCGCCGGCGTCGCCCTCGTGTTCCTGTTCGGCCTCGTGGCGCTCCTGATGTTCCTGCTGGAGCGACGGGGCCAACAGCTTCGCGAGACGCGTGTCGACGTTGCCCCGAAGCGGTTCCACGGTGAGGTCGTCGCGTTCGGCGAGCAACTGCGCCTTGCGTCGCAGGCTCGACGTCCCGACGGTCGCGCCCTCGGGCAGTTCTTCGAGCGAGCGGCCGTCGGGCGTCACCAGCACGTCCTCGGCGGCGGCCCGCTCGGGGACCGCCGCGACAACGAGGCGCTCGGGCCGTTCAGTCGGCATATCCTTCATCGAGTGAACCGCCGCGTCGAGTTCGCCGTCGAGAACCTTTTCGTCGAGGCTGCGCACGAACGCGCCGGTTTTCCCCAGTCGGTGAATGAGTTCGTCCCGTATCTGGTCGCCCGTCGTCTCCACCTCGACGAGTTCGACTGCCAGTCGGCGACTGCTCAGCGAATCCCGAACCGTCGCCGCCTGCCGCAACGCGAGGTCAGAGCCCCGCGTCGCCAGTTGCAGTGTCTCCCCGCGTGTTGTCATACCCGACACTCCTCGGTCAGCGCGTAAAAACGCACTTCTTCGCCGATTCGATGTCGCTACGCAGTCATCTCAGCGAACACAGTTCCGAGCACGCACTGTGAAACGAATCCCCCAACAAATGCCGTCACGCCGCCGGCGACGAGGGCAAAGTCGGTCAGTCTGTTGAGCATGTTGACGGGACCGACGCTGATTGTGAGGACGACGTACGCGTGCAGGAGTACGTACATGGCTGGCAGAAAGACCGCCGTACAGAGCACGCCGGCAGCCGTCGCGCGTCGAATGACCGGCGGGGCATGGCTAACGACCGGGAGGAAACTGGCCAGGGCCATCGAGTACGGCTTTGTGGTGGGTACACGTAGTTCTGTGGTGCAGTCTGCGAGTCCCAGCCGCGTTACCACGGCTCGTTTTTCAGGCCAAGCAGGTAGGCGATACCGTTGGTCACGATGTGTAGCACCGGCGTCGCGACGACGACCACGACCAACACCGGGAGCGTGAACGTCTCGGTGAACCACGACGGCGCGGCCACGAACGCACAGAGCAACGCTCCGACGACGAAATCCAACTGGTCCAGCCCGGGGAACGCCGCCCCGCGCTCGCGGCCAGTCCGGCGTTTGAGGAAGGAAGCACCGATATCTCCAAGCATCGCGCCGAACGCGAGTCCGAGTCCCGCGGGGAGCGAAAACGTCGGGAGGTCGGTCCCCAGTGCGGCACTCACGCTGGGCGTGACCTGCGTGAGTCCGAGCGCAAGCGCTGTTCCGGCGGCGGTGCCGATCAGCGTCCCGCGCCAGGTCTTACCGTCGCCCAGCACTCGCCGCCCACCCCACGTTCGGCCACCGTCTATCGGTCTGCCGCCACCAGCGAGTACCGCGGCGTTGTTCGGGATGTACGCCGGCAACATCGCCCACAGCGTCCAGACAACCGTGTCGACCGTCTCCATATCCCCGCCGTCTGCCCCCGTCGTCTTAACCTGTGTGACTCGCTGCGATGGGGTTGGCGAGAGTGGCCACAGACTCTGGGACTTACGCGGGCACGCCGACACCCGTTGCTGGTCACGAGTCTAAAAAAAGATCGAGAACTGGCCTCAGAACGGCGCTTCGGGGCCTTCGTCATCGTCGCCGCCAACGTCGCCGCCGCGGGACTCGCCGGGGAAGGACGGACTCATGCCGCCGCTGCCGCCGGACATCCCTTCCTGCTGTTCCATCCCAGTTCGGGCGGTGACCTCGTTGATCTCCGGGATCTCCTTGGTCATACGCGTCTTGATGGCCTGAATGGTCATCGGCGAGATACCACAGCCGGAACAGGCGCCGCCGAGGCGGATCGTGACGCTGCCTTCCTCGCGGTCGATTTCCTCGATGGCCGCGCTTCCGCCGTGCATCTGGATCTGGGGGAAGTTGCGGCGCAGGAAGTTCGTGATTCGCTCGCGCAGGTCGTTGGCGTCCTCTGTCTCAGTGCTCATAGTGAATTGTATTCCGTCCCGGGAGGGCTTAGACCTTTGGACTAACATCTATATCACGGGGGCGAAACCGCGGCCCGCGGGCACCTATCCGTAGTTACCCTGAACATACCTGAACCTTCTACGAGCGGGGCGAGTAGCCCGTCGTATGACACCCCCCGCTGACGAAACGCGGCTGTTCGAGTGTGTGACCTGTGGCGGCGTCGGCATCGGCGACAATCGGCCGACGTGCTGCGGCGAGCCGATGGCGGCGACCGAGACAGGAAACACGGCGGTCAGCGAGCCGTCACTGGAAACCCTGCTCAAGACGGTCTTCGATATGTCCGGGACCGAACTGGACATCTGTCTCTGCGTGATGGAAGGCGGTGAGTTGACTGTGGCAGCACTGGCCGAGCAAATCGGCTACGACCGGAGCGTCGTCGCACGCCATCTCAACCATCTCGCGGCGTTCGGCGTCGTCGAGAAGCGCCGCCGAATCAGGCCGGAGGGTGGACACGTGTACGTCTACACGCCACAGCCGCCGGAAGTAGTGCGTGAGCGGCTCCGCGAGGAGTTCCTGTCGTGGGTTCGGCTGGCGACCGCACAGTTGGACGACCTGCAGCGCGAGAAAGTCGAGGCGATAGCCGACGCCGAGACCGACGAGCGACAGTGGACCGTGTTTCAGGAGCAGTAGCGATGAGCCAATCGCCTCAGATGCGGTCGGCAGTCACAGCGTAGACGACCGCGAGGACAGCCCCGTAGACGACGTGCCACAGCAGCGACGGCGGCGCGAAGTTCGGGAACGGCGGCGAGGCCGGCGAGCCGACCGCGCCAAGCCAGACTGGCATCAAAAGCGCGGCGAAGAGCACCCATGTGGCGACGCCCCAGCCGACGCCGAGTCCAAGCAGTTTGCCGGACGATTCCAGACCGAGGACCCTCGCTAGCCCGGCGAACATTACGCCCATCACAGCCCCGTGCGAGAGGTGGACGACGAGCCCAGCCGCCGGGCTCGGCGGCGGTGCGAGCCCGTACAGGGACGGGATTGCGACGGCGAGCGTCGCTGTGTTCATCACGAGAATCAATGCGCCCATGACGGCGCTGCCGGCGATACCGCCGAGAACACCGGCTTTCCAGTTGCCGGTACTGACATCGTACGTCTGTGTCGTTTCTGTTGTCGTTGACATGCATACGAACAGTCATGCCGTCTAGCAAAAGAGCCGGCGTGGCTGTTCGACCTCGTGGCACGTCCCCGCAAGAACTATACACCGGCTCTCGCCGGCATGGGCAGGCAGGCAACCAAGTTTCAAGCCGGGGCCGGACGGACAGGTGGTATGGCAGACTCCGACACAGTGATGGCTCGGTTCGATACCCCGGACATCGACGACCTCCCCGAGGACCTGCAAGCGCGTATCGCAGAGGAAACCGACCGCGCCGGCTTCACGCCGAATATCTTCCCGGCGATGGCGTATCGACCCTCGCATTTCCGGGCGTTCTTCGCGTACCACGACGCGCTGGTCGAAGAGACGGCGCTGGAACGCGAAGAGGTCGAGATGATTATCGTCGCCGTCAGCGGCGTCAACGACTGCCTCTACTGCATCGTCGCCCACGGCGCGCTCCTGCGTATCTACGCTGACGCGCCCAAGCTCGCCGAGCAGGTCGCCGCGAACCATCGGACGGCCGAGATTAACGAGACGCACAAGGCGATGCTTGATTTTGCCGTCAAACTGACAGAATCGCCAGCCCGTATCGAGGACGAAGACCTCGAACGGCTGGAGGAACACGGCTACAGCCGCCGCGCCATCTGGGACATCGGCAGCGTTGCGGCCTTCTTCAACCTCTCGAACCGCCTCGCACAGCTCGCCGACATCCGCCCGAACGACGAGTTCTACAATCTGGGCCGCTGATGCGGCCAGCGTGCTGACTGCCCGCTCTCACGTCGCCTCGGCCGGCCGCACCGTGTCAGCGCCACACTCCGGACAGCTCAGGTCTTCGACCGTCGCCGCGCGCTGTGCGAACTCGGTCCCGCAGTCATCACAGCGGAACCTGTAGTGTTGTTCTCCGGAGCTGAACAGCTCCGATACCGTGTCAAGCACACCCATACTAATACACTCAACGTCGAACCCCCAAAATCTTCCGGCTGAAGTACATTTCCGGCATGGTTTGATACATATAGCATACATCACAGCGCGTATCTATACACCTAGTAGTTCTGGTCTTGCCTATCAGGGTCATCCGCAGGTGTATGAACAAAACACTCTATCTGATGCAGAAGGACAGCGAAACGCGGATCGAAGTTGACGACGATGGCTACGACCGGATCATGGAGAACGGCAACGTCGTCGGCCACCACATGAGCAACCCCATCGTCAAGCTGACGTGAACTGCTGATTAACCACAGACTAGCAAGGCTTGGTGTGGAAGCGCCGAATTCCCCTGTGGCTTCGTCCGGGTTTCACCGTCATAGAACGACTACCGGACGCCCTGTATTACTCAACGCTGGCATTAGTTGACCCCTCGACGCCGGCTGTCGGGTCCCCATCCGTTTCCGTCACGTCCGAGTCGCTGGTCGACCCACTGGGGCCTCCATTGTCACTATTCGAAACGGGCGAGTCGCTGGATTCGGTTCCGGCATCGGTTTCCGGATCAGGCTCCGTCGGTTCTGTCGGCTTCTCAGGGATAGGCGTTGCCGTCACCGTTGGTGTCGGCTGTGTCAATTGCTGCGGTCCAGCACCGCCGCCCGATGTCTCTGGTTGCGATCCGGGTGTGGCTGTTTCGTTCGGCGGCGCCACTCCGGGCTGTTGGTCGCTGCCACCAAACGATAATGTTCCAAATCCAACACCAAGCAGCGCAACAGCTATAGCGACCGCAAAAAGCACGGCCCGTGGAGATGACAGTGAGTGGTCTGTACTCATTCAGACGGGTGACGGCCGATTCCCGTACCAGCGTTACTGTCCACCACCGCTTGTGCCGGCACCGGTCGACCCGGTGACGCCACTGTCACCGGCCTCGTTCGTTACGGTGACGGTGAACTGTGCAGTAGTGCTGATAACGGCCGGATGGGAATCGGCGATTGCTTGGTACGCGTCGTAGACGTTCGACGCTGCTGAGTTTGCGCCGTTGTTCGTTATCGAGGGATAGCCGTCGGTGCCGTCCATCACCAGTTCAGAATTTCCTGTACTGACATCTTCGGGGCGGACGTTTTCGAGATGGGGGTCCTCGCGAACGGCTTCTTCGATGGTGGAGTAGTTCTTCTTCAGCGAGTTGCTTGTAAAGGAACTGACTGGGGTATATTCGACATCAGAGAGACTATCTTCAAGTCCGACAGGCACCCTGTTATTGCTTTTGTCGGTGGTAAACCCAGTATTCAGCCGCTGCAGCGCGAACGTGTACCTGATTTCGACGGTATCAGTGTCCGAAGCACCGTCCTCGTCGACGTCGAACCGGGACGTGTCGTCGGCCGCGCCGTAATAGCCGCTTTCAGCGCCGGGGAAGTTGTTGACCAGCGGGAGCGTCCCGCCGTTGTCATCCAGGGACGAGTCGCCGTATTCGACAGCGCTACCCTCTGTCCGGGAAAGTTCGCCGCTGTCGAGATTCGAGTAGGCACTGTCAGCGCCCCCCATCGAGTTCCCAGCCAGATACGTCGAAGCGTCAACACCGCCGATGTTGGAGTAGTCCGCGCTATCATAGTCCGGACGGCCGAGCTCATTGACGACCTCAATTGGGCGAGGCAGCGGTCGCGGGTCCTCGCTCTTGGCACCCCGGGCCGCCGACGACCGATTCATGATTGCAGACAACGGGTCGGTGAACTCGAGATGGCCGCTGGTCCCTGGTTTCGACGCGTCCGCACCCTGAACCGAACCCGGCGTCAGCCACGGCGTCGAACGGAACACCGGCGACCAGTTGCTCCAGTTGCCGTTGTCCCTAGTCCGGCCTTCGATGACGTAGAACACCTTCCCGACAGCGGTGTCCAGATTGGACCACTCCACCCGAAACGTCGGGTCAATGGTGACCTTACTCAGGTCACCGCGGTCGTTTGTGACGCTGCCCGGGTTCGTCGCGCCGATATCAACCGACGCCGCCGCACTATTACCTGAAAACGCAATCGATCCAAGTCCCGTGCCGGCCGCTGCAACACCGGTTGTTCCAAACAGTTTCAGAACGCTTCGCCTGTCAATGGAGAGACTATCGTCTCCTGAACTGCCTTCTGACATTGTATGCACCTTTCCCCCCCTACGGGGAACTGCACGCACCACGAGAGCCGTTCCACCCGTGGACGGTTGCATGATACATACGCGTATCAATTAAATCCATTGAATTGGTAAGTACTTTGCACTGATAATACAGTTTCTTGAATATTAGTTGAATCCTTTCAGTCGTGTAGTACCTAAAGGGCGAATACGACAAGAGAGGCACTTACTCCGGTGAGCAGCTTCCAACAGTTTTTCCCGTTGGCTGTTGAATCAGTGTCCAATGAGTGACGCCGACGGCGGTCCGAAGCAGGTCTCGGACCCGGCCTACCACAGCGAGAACCACACGGCCGCCCAGACCTGCGGCTGGACGAAAAACGCCCTTCGCGGCGAAGGGAAGTGTTACAAGTACATTTTCTACGGTATCGAGTCCCACCGATGCATCCAGATGACGCCGGTCGTGAAATGCAACGAGCGGTGCGTGTTCTGCTGGCGGGACCACGCCGGCCACGCCTACGAACTCGGTGACGTGGAGTGGGACGACCCGGCGGCAGTCGCCGACGCGTCCGTAGAACTCCAGCGGAAACTGTTGTCGGGCTTTGGCGGCAACGACGAAGTTCCGCGCGAGGTGTTCGACCAGGCGATGGAACCGCGCCACGTCGCCATCTCGCTTGACGGCGAACCCACGCTCTACCCGCACCTGCCGGAACTCATCGAGGAGTTCCACGACCGCGATATCACCACGTTCCTCGTCTCCAACGGGACCAACACGGAGATGCTGGAGCGGTGTGACCCGACCCAGTTGTACGTCTCCGTCGACGCCGCAGACCGACAGACGTTCGACTCGACGGTGCAGGCGATGGAAGACGACGCCTGGGACTCGCTCATCGACACGCTGGACGTGCTGGCCGAGAAAGACGACACCCGCACCGTCATCCGGACGACGCTGGTCAAGGGCCACAACATGCACCATCCCGAGTGGTACGCGGCGATGTGTGACCGGGCTGACGCGGACTTCGTCGAGATGAAGGCGTATATGCACGTCGGCCACTCGCGGGGCCGCCTCGACCGCGACTCGATGCCCGACCACAGCGAGGTCCGGGAGTTCACACGAGAGATGGGCGAGTACCTCCCCGACCACGACGTGCTGAAGGAGGTCGAAGACTCCCGCGTGACGATGCTCGCCGAGGATGAGAACACGTGGGTCCCGAAACTGGAGAAGTCGAGCGAGTTCTGGGAGCGGGACGCGCTCGTGGAGTATTGAGGCGACGGACCGGAACCTATCACAGCAGTGTGATGTGGCTGAACATGTTAGGCAGCGGGTTAAATTGTATCCAGCACAAACGGTAAAACGCGCTTTCAGGACCAACCCTGTCTCAGTTTCTCTCCGTTCCAAAAGTGGAATGCATTCCACCTTCGGTATGCTTATCCGACGGGAATCCCTACTGCAGCGCATGGCTGAATCAACGGGACAGGGCGTCGGTCGGGATGAGCTGGCGACGCTGAAACTGCTCGCCCTCGACGGTGCGCTCGATGAGTCGACGAAAGTGTCCTGTGCCGATCTCGCCGAACGGCTGGACGCCTCGAACCAGACCGCCTCGCGGCGGCTCCAGCGGCTCGAAGACGCCGGGCTGCTGGCCCGGGATATCGTCAGTGACGGGCAGGAGGTGGAGCTGACTGGCGACGGTGAGCGCCGCCTCCAGTCCGAATACGCTGACTACCGACGGATCTTCGAATCCGACGCCAGCGTCGACCTGACCGGGGTCGTTACCTCGGGGATGGGCGAGGGTCGCCACTACATCACGCTCCCGGGCTACATGGAACAGTTCATCGAACGGCTTGGGTACGAGCCTTTTGCAGGCACTCTCAATCTCGAACTCACGGCCGAAAGCGTCCGCAAGCGAGCGCGGATGAGCGCTATCGAGCCGGTCACCATCGAGGGCTGGGAGGACGATGAGCGGACGTACGGTCCCGCGTACTGCTACCCCGCCTCGATAGAAGGGAGCGACGGCGAGTACGAGCCGGCCCACGTCATCGCCCCCGAGCGGACCCACCACGGCGAGGAGCAACTCGAAGTAATCGCGCCCGAGAAGCTCCGCGAGGTGCTGGAACTGGCCGACGGCGACGGGGTGATCGTGCATGTCTCGGAGTGAGGAGACCGCCGTTGACGCCGACAGCGTGGCCGACGCCGTCGCCGCCTTCGCCCGCGGCGAGCCGGTGCTGATCCACGACGCCGCCGACCGCGAAGGTGAGACCGACCTCGTCTACCCGGCCGGGGCCGTCAGCCCCGAT
>NZ_JAAOHT010000053.1:0-31742 GCF_011440255.1 Haloarcula sp. JP-Z28
AGCTTGCCGTCGGAGCAGACGAAGCCGTCGTGTTCGGTGTGGCCGATATAGTGGAAGAACTCTGCGTCGGTCGTGAGGACCGTTCTGAGTTCCGCCGTCGTCAGGTTGTCGTGGACTGTGACATCGAACGGCAGGTCATCGCGAGCACCGTACACCTCGTCGACGAGCTGTCGTTCCTCGTCCATCCGGGCGTCGTTCTGGACGACTCGAATCGTGATATCCTCGGCGTTCGTATCGCGGTCGAGTCGGTGTTCGAACGCCGCTTTGGTCAGCTTGCTCGCACCGATAGGAATGCTGTCCCCGATCCAGGCTTGTTCGAGTGAGTCGTGGGCCTGTGGCTCGACGTAGTCCGTATCTGGTGGCGCGGTGGCAGTGTCTGAACTCGCGGCACGGGTGATGACATCGTCGCGGGTGAACTCGGCCTCGGCCTCCGCCGGAACGCTCGCCTGGTTCAGCCGCTGTTGCTGGTGCGTTCGGACGATAGCGAGGTCATCGACGACGTACGGGAGCTGTTCCGCGTTCGCCGGCACCGGGTCGATGTGCGTTGTCAGCCGCCACTTCGGGATGTGGTCCTCAATAACGTCGTACGGCACCTTCAGATAGGTGGCGACCTGCTCCGCCAGTGGTTGCTGGTACAGCGACTGGAAGTCGAGGTCGACGTAGGGCTCGATAGCTGCTCGCTCGTGCAAGTCGATCTGGTGGAACCCCTCAGTGCGTGTGACACAATCGAGGAAGAAGAGACGCTTGAGCGTGCGTCCGACCTCGGATTCGAAGCCTCGTGCGGTATCTAGCGAGTACGTAAATCCCGTGTCGGTCGTGAGCCGTGGCTCGGATGCGGGGACGAGCGAGGCTCCGAGGTAGTACGAAAGCGGCGCGGCGACGAAGATAGACGCGAGATCGGGCGGGAGTTCGAGCGTGACACCGGTATCCGGACTGTCGATATCCGCTGGGATGTCCAGCGTATCACCGATTTCAAGCGCCGGCGGGTGGCCGCGGAGCGTCGGATAGGAGCGCTCGGGGTCGTGGGCCTTGAGCGCCGACCCGAAGGTTTCGACCGCGGCCATCACGTCAGCCGGCTGCTCGGTCGTCGTGACCGTGGCAGCCGGCCGGTCGTGCTGGGAGCGAGCCCCGATGAGCAGGTCCGTCGGAGCGTCGAACTCGATTCGGGTCCGGTCCGAGTCGACGGTGACCTCGACTTCGGCGTCCTCGACCCGCATATACGTCTTGATCTGCGTCAGCGGGTCAAGGACGTAGTCATCCGCCGGCAGCGTCTCAGACTCGAACTGCGCAACCTCGGCGGCTATCGCTCCGTCGTCGTCACGGACGTACACCATGACCACCGTCGGTAGTTCGATAGCGCGCGTCCGTATCCGGACAGCGTCCCCGACGGGATACTGAAACACGTCGGCCGCCGCCTCCCTGAGCGCGATTGGCGTCGGCGTGTGTATCCGGTAGCGCTGGCGCTCGATCTGGTCAATGACCGCGAGCCCAGGACGGTCGTCAAGCGGTTCGAACGTTAGAGTCATATAATAAACGAGGGGGACAGTATTACTCTCGTACAATGAGAACGGCAGAGACAATGAAAAAGATATCGCCGACCTCGTTTTATTTCAGTCAGGACCGTTCACAGCGTCTCCCTGAAACACGGAGGCTGAACGGGAACACGTGGGTAGAGCAAAAACAGGCGACGCCGTACAACCGCTGGCGACCGATGGGCGAAGCGGGTAAGGGCAACCCGGTCTAAGGCGCTGCTAGTGAAAGAGTTCGAGCGCAAACAGTTGCTGGAGCGCATCGAACGCGACAGCGCGACCGTCGGTGCGAACATTCCCGATGAAATCACCGTACAGGGCGAGGAGATCGAACTCCAGTCGTTCGTCTTCGAGATCAAGCGTCGGGAGACAATTCCGCGGGGCGAGCGCGAGCGCGTCGAGCAAGCGAAAAAGAACCTGCGGCGCGAGCGTCTCCAGCGCAAGCAACGGATCGAGGACAATGAAGTGAGTTACGAACGCGGCGAGGAGCTTGCCACGGCCATCATCGGCATCGACCGGGCGCTCAACGCCCTCGAACAGCTCGGTGCGGCCAACATCGAGCAGGAAGCGCAGGCTCAGGAGACAGCCGACAGGAAACGCTGGATGAAGTTCCTGCAGAAAGCGCTTGGACACGAGGACGCAGACTCCGGCACGGGTCGTGCCGGACGGAGCTACTAACATGAGCCGGAACGACGAAATCGCAACACTGCTCGAAGAGTTCGCCGACCTGCTAGACGCCAAAGGCGTCGAGTACAAGCCCCGGGCCTACCGCCGGGCGGCCGAGAACATCAGGGACTTCCCCGGCGCAATCGAGGGGCTGGCCGCCGAGGGCGAGGACAGCGTCGGTGAAATAGACGCCGTCGGCGACGCCATTTCTTCGAAGCTGGTCGAATACGTCGAGACCGGCGAAATCGAGGAGCTGACCGAACTCCGCGAGGAGCTTCCCGTCGAGATGGACGCACTCACAGCCGTCGAGGGGGTTGGGCCGAAATCCGTCGGCTCGCTGTACGAGGCGCTGGGTATCACCACCCTTGATGAACTGGAAGCCGCCGCCGAGGCCGGCGAGATACAGGCGGTGTCGGGCTTCGGTGCGAAAACAGAGCAGAACATCCTCGACAACATCGACTTCGCCCGTGAGGCCCACGAGCGGTCGCTGCTCGGCGAGGCCCGACCGTACGGTGACCGAATTCGGAGTTACATGGCCGCCGGTGACGCCGTGACCGAGTGCGCGCTCGGCGGCTCGATTCGCCGCTGGCGGCCGACTATCGGCGACGTGGACGTGCTCGTCGGGAGTACCGACGCTGAGGCCGTCGTCGAGCGGTTCGCCGACTGGGAGGGACTCGACCGGGTTATCGAGTCCGGCGAGACGAAAGCCAGCGCCTACGCGGACGACGTTCGGGTCGACCTTCGAATCGTCGACCCATCGGAGTTCGGTGCGGCGCTACAGTATTTCACCGGCAGCAAGGACCACAACGTGGCGGTCCGAAACCGCGCTATCGAGCGGGACCTGAAAGTCAACGAGTACGGCGTCTTTGATGTCGAGGACGTCGAAGACGATGACCAGCGGGCTGGCGAACTGGTGGCCAGCGAAACCGAGGAAGCGGTGTACGACGCACTGGGAATGGACTGGGTTCCGCCGGAACTCCGCGAGAACCGCGGCGAAGTCGAAGCCGCCGCGAACGGGACGCTCCCCGACCTCCTCGCCAAGGGCGAAGTTCGCGGCGACATCCACACCCATACGAACTGGTCGGACGGCAGCAACAGTATCACGGAGATGGTCGAGGGCGCGGCCGCGTTCGGCCACGACTACCTCGCCGTCACGGACCACGCGACCGGGCCGGGGATGGTCGGCGGCGTCGGCGTCCCGGACGAGAAACTCCGCGAGCAGTTGACCGAGGTCGAATCGGTTGCGGCGGATGCTTCCATCGACGTGTTCACCGGCGTCGAGGCCAACATCGCCGCGGACGGCAGTGTCTCGGTCGCCGACGACCTGCTGGCAGAACTGGATGTCGTGGTCGCCTCGCCACACGCCGCGCTGGACGGGGACGGCACAGACCGCCTCGTCGCGGCCGCACAGCACCCCGAGGTGAACGTCATCGGCCACCCGACGGGGCGCTATCTGAACCGTCGAGAAGGGCTGGACGTGGATGTGGAGTGGCTCGCATCTGTCGCTGCCGACAACGACACGGCGCTGGAAATAAACGCCAACCCCGCCCGGCTGGACCTCGGCGGTGGCGCGGTCAAGCAGGCCGTTGAGGCTGGGGCGACAATCGCCATCAACACAGACGCCCACAGCCCGGGTAACTTCGAACTCTTGCGCTACGGCGTCCACATGGCTCGGCGGGGCTGGGCCGAGACGGACAACGTACTGAATACCCGCGACGCCGAGGGCCTCCGCGAGTTCCTCGATGCCTGAGCACACCCCTAGCGACCGACTCGCGCTCGATGCGATGCTCGGCAAACTCGCCACCTATCTGCGGATGTGTGGCTACGACACGGCGTACGCGCTGGACCGGGACGCCGAGGCCGATGACGACCTCCTCGACATAGCGGAACGTGAGGACCGGCTGGTGATTACCCGGGATAGTGACCTCGCCACCCGCGCACCCGAGAGTGTGCTCCTCAGCGAGCGGGAGATTGAAGACCAGCTGCGAGAACTCGCAGACGCCGGCTTCCGCCTCTCGTTGGCTCCGGAGCCGGACTACTGTGGCGTCTGCAACAGCCCGGTCAAGGAAGTCGACCCGGTAGAACCGACGCCGGAGTACGCACCGAGTGCAGGTGACGAGCGGGTCTGGCGCTGTACCGACTGCGGGCAACACTTCTGGAAAGGGAGCCACTGGGCGTCAGTCGAGGCGACGCTGGAAGACGTATAGAATACAGAAAATTACCGGGCGTCGCTACAGTTCTTCAGCGACGGCGACAGCCTCGTCGGTCGTCCCCTCGACGACCACGCCAGTCGTGACATCGTCTTCAGTCCAGTAGACCACAGCCCTGTCGCCGCGTTCGATTGCGGTCGCGTTCTGGCCGTTCACCTGCACCGCCGTCCCGTTCTCCGCATCGTCCAGATAGCTCGATGCGCCGGTCGCGGTCAGAACCGTCACGTTCTCGCCGTCAGTGTCGTACTGCTGTGCCACAGCCGTACTCTCGGGCCGGCTAATGTACCGGGCCTCTTCGAAGGTCCCGTTCTCGTACTCTGGCAGGTCCAGGTTCGTCGCGGACTGTGCTGCGTCGTATGAGTCGTACGTCTCGACGGTCGTAACGGCAACTCGGTCAGCCGGTGGGGCGAACTGGCTGTCGTCGATGCTGACGTTGAAGTTCGTCTCCTCGACGGTGAGTTCCGTCCGGTTCGTCCCGTCGTCAGTGGTCATCTTGTGGACGCGGTAGTCCTCAGTATCGACCCAAAGCGTCGTGTTCGGCGCGTCGATGCTCTCGTTGGTCGGTTCGAGGTCGAGAACGTACGTCGATTCGCCGTTGACCTCCTCAGTTCCCCGGAGCGTCGCAGTGACGTTCTCCTCGGGAACCGGGTCGGTGGTGTCGTTCATCGCCACGGATTCCTCGGTCAGTTCGCGGGCATACGACTGGTTCTCGCCGACCGCCCAGACGACGGTCCCATTCGTCCCCATCTCGTAGGACCGGTTCTCACTCGTGACGGCGGCCCACGTCTTGTTCGGCTCAGCGGCGGCGTACTCCACCGTCGCAGTCTTCGATTCCGAGTCGTTCGTGACGGTCACTGTCGCGGTCCCGGTAATTGTCTCGGCCGCGTCGTAGCGCTGCTCGGTCTCGTCGAGCACGTCGTCGCCGGATGGCTGCCCCATCTGCTCGAAGCCGGAAACGCCGGCGACTGCCCCCACAGCCAGCAGTCCGATGGTGACAAACACAGCGACAATAGCCAGTCTCCGTCCGGTATCGGCTGTCATTGTCCGGGCTTAGGACTGGAATGGTAAGTGGGTTGCTCCTGTCACAGCGCGTACTACTATGACAGAGGGCGAACCCCTCATTGCCGTCCAGTCCGTACGCGTGGCCGTGAGCGAGTCAGCGAACACGACTGTCCGCGTCGACGGCGTCAGCAAGCAGTACGACCTCGGCGGGACGGTGACGGCGCTGGACGACGTGAGTCTGGACCTGTCGGCGGGGTCGTACACGGCGGTGATGGGACCGAGCGGCTCCGGGAAGAGCACGCTGTTGAACCTCATCGGCGGGCTGGACACGCCGTCGTCGGGGCAGGTCGTGGTCAACGGACAGGACGTTTCGGCGGCCAGCGAGGCCGAGCGGGCCGACATCCGCGGGACAGAGGTCGGGTTCGTCTTCCAGACGTTCAATCTCATGCCGCGACTCTCCGCGGTGGAAAACGTCGCTCTGCCGCTGGTCTTCGACGGTTGGGACCGCGCCCGCCGCCGCGAGCGGGCGAGGTCGCTCCTCTCTGAGGTTGGACTCGGCGACCGCACCGACCACGTCCCCTCGGAACTCAGCGGCGGTCAGCGCCAGCGGGTCGCCATCGCCCGTGCGCTGTCGACCGACCCGGCGTTGGTTCTCGCCGATGAGCCCACCGGCAACGTCGACACGGACACCGGTGCACAGATACTCGACCTATTCGATGACCTCCATGCGGCGGGCAATACGTTCCTGCTGGTGACCCACGAGCGCCACGTCGCCGAGCGGGCGGAGCGAATCGTCCACGTCGAAGACGGCCACATCCAGTCCGTCGAGGACGTCTCCGGGGGCGAACACTGATGGACACCAGCGAGAGCGTCCGCATCACGCTCCGGTCTATCAGGGCGCACAAGCTCCGGTCGGCGCTGACGGTCGTCGGCGTCGTTATCGGCATCGCGTCGGTCATCACGTTCGCCACGTTCGGGGCCAGTGTTGAGGCCGAAATCGTCGGCGACATCGAGACATCGAACGCAGGCAACATCTACGTGTTCGGAACCCCGTCCGGCGATGACGACTTCGACCGGACCCTCCAGCCGGTGTTTACCGAGCACGACATTCAGGAGCTAGAGGGGATTGCTGGGGTACAGGCGGTGCTCCCGCGTGGTATCGTCCAGACACAGTCGGTACGGCACGGGAATCAAACGCTTGCTAGACAGCAGGTCACAGCGACGCGGCCGGCCAGTTTCACGCCGGGGGTCCTCGTCGAGGGGCGCTCCTTCGAGACCGACGAGAATGCCGTCGTTGTCAACGAACGCATGGCCGGCTCGTTCTCTGAGAACCTCACCACCGGTGAGCGCCTCACGATGACGATGCCTGACGGGAGCGAGCGGAACGTTACTGTCGTCGGCGTCGTCAACGGGACTCGCGGGGAAGTCCCGGTTAGCGAGTTCGCCCGTCAGCCCCGGGTGTACGTTCCTATCGACGCCTTCTATGAGTCCGTCGTCGAGAGCCCGTCGGCGGGTGTGCGGCAACGCGCGTACCCGCAGGTGACTCTCGTCGTCGACCCGCGAGAGATTCCGGAGACGCAGTCGGAGATTCAGACGTACCTCTCCGGTGAGTCCGACGCGCGGTCACTCTCGGCCGACGACACGGAGCTGGTCGCCCGGTCCGGGAACGACTTCGTCGAGGAGATCAGCGATGTCATCGAACGCATCACGCGCTTTGTCACCGGCATCGCCGTCATCGCACTCGTCGTCGGCGCTATCGGCATTGCTAATGTAATGCTCGTCAGCGTCACTGAGCGGACCCGCGAAATCGGCATTATGAAAGCCGTCGGCGCGCGCAACCGTGACGTGATGCAGGTGTTTCTCGTCGAGGCCGCACTGCTCGGAACGCTCGGCTCGCTGCTCGGGGTGCCGCTCGGACTGCTCGTCGGCTACGGGGCGACGCGGTACGCTGAAGTGACCTTCTCGCTCGCGCCGCTGTGGATGGCGCTGGCGGTCGGCGTTGGCGTAC
Source organism: Haloarcula sp. JP-Z28 (assembly GCF_011440255.1). NCBI lineage: Archaea > Methanobacteriati > Methanobacteriota > Halobacteria > Halobacteriales > Haloarculaceae > Haloarcula > Haloarcula sp. JP-Z28. Next base: position 7,416 of record NZ_JAAOHT010000053.1, read on the forward strand.
TGGTCGGCGTCGTCGCCGGCCTCTACCCGGCGTGGCGAGCGGCGCGGGTCGACCCCATCGACGCACTCAGACACGAGTGAGCCTTACCCGGATTCAGAACACCGAAATACGTGGTCGTCGTACCGACGCGCCATGACCCTCTCGGAGGAGGCCCGCGAGCGGCTCGCCGACATCGTCGAACTCCAGCCGACGAAAAACGGCGAGCTACAGGAGCGCTGGGACATGGACAGCGGGAGCGAGGTACACCAGTACCTCGAAGCCGAACTCAAGGAGTACTACTACCGCAACGACAACAGCCTCATCTGTGCGACGCCGGAGGCGACGACGCTCATCGATGGGGAGGACTCCGAACGGATACAGACGGTGACAGTCACCTCGCTCCAGCAGGCTGTCGTCGACGTGATTGCCGGCCCGGATGAGGAGAGCCAGAGCGTCGTCGCCGTGTTACACGCCCTCCGCGAGGTCGGCGAGGACCGAGATACCGACGACGTTCGTTCTGCGCTCCGGAGCCTCGCAGACAAAGGTATCGTGGAGACAGTCGAGAAGACCGTCCCGACGTTCAGGCTGGCCGTTCCGCGCGACGAGCTAGATATTGAGCTGTCCGAGGAGTGAGGGCGGACCGCGGTGTCGGTCAGCTACTCTGACAGCCCCGGCCGCTGGCGGCGTCGTCGCCGCGCTAACAGCCGCTTTATTGCCTTGCCCGGCCCGCCGTCAAGCGGCCAGTCCTTCGACCGCCACGTCGGCGGTTCCGGCTCGTAGGACGGACACTGCCCCCGACACTCCGCCGCTGTCGGTAGACGCTCCTTTGCAGCGCAGTGGGGGTACACGCCAGTCTCGCCGGCAGTGAGCTGGAAGTGGCGGCAGTCGGGGCGCATCGTGTCCGCGTAAGCGCGCCACCCGCGAGCGTACGCCCGCTCAGCGATGGCGAGACGCCGCTCGTGCTTCCAGTCGGTGTCTACGTACTCGAACCGGGCGGCGCTGGTGTCGTCGTCCGGTCGGTCCAGAATTCGCGTTCCGGGCTCAGCCACTGACAGCGACCGCGGTTGCCAGACCGCCTCAGCCGTTCCGGATTCGGAGTCGACCGTCAACACGCCGGCGGCTGCGGGCAGGTCCGCCAGTAGAATCGGCTCCACGCGCTCGTCGGTCGCCGCCGTCGCAACCCACACCTCATCGGCCAGCGAGAGCGCGATGTCCCGCTCCAGTTGTGGGACGAGATTCCTGGCGGCGCTGGCCGTCAGGTCGGGCTTGTTCTCGATGGCGACGACCCGCCGGAGCCAGTCCGGATAGGGACGTACCCGACGAATTTCGATGCGATTGCTGCGCTTGCGAGTCTCAATGGCATCACGGTCGGCCGCCTCGTGAATCGACTCCCGGACGTACCGCCACGGGTAGCCCGGGTCAGGCAGCGCATCGCGATAGTAGGTCCAGTCCGCCGGCGCGTTCTGCAGGACGTGCAGGTGGTCCGAGTCGAACGCTTCGGTGCCGAATTTCGCCCGTTCCCGGAGTCCATCGGGATCGCACTCCAGTACAATCGTATCCCAGCGGCGGCGTTTCGTTCCGAACTGTCTGGCGACCAGCACCGCCGCGTCGTCGGACGGCGGCCACGCTCGCTCGGCCCAGTGACAGACGGACAGTTCGAAGGCAAACTCAGAGGTGGCCGACACGGCCGACCGTTCGACCGTCGACAGCAAAACCTTTTATTGTGAGACCGGCCCGGTCAATATCATTGCATAATTTCTCTCATATGACACTATCTCTGATTGGTGTTGTTTTATTTATATAATGCCACGAAAGTTTTATTTTTTCGGACGAAAGGCTCACTAGTGTATGGATAAACATCCACGAGCAAACCTCGAAAAGAAGGCAGGGCTCGGCAAACGATTCGCGGCGCGATTCCTCGACGGATTCCTCATCGCCATCGTCTTTGGAATCATCTTCTTCGTCATCGGCGGCGTCGGCGGTGCCGCTTCCGGCGAGAGCAACGCCGCTATAGCAGGGTTAGCTGGAGCCTATCTCTTCATGCTGATCGGATTCCCGTTCGTATACTTCCTCTATCACACGATCATGGAGGCAATGTACGGCTACACGCTCGGGAAACACGCACTCGGGCTCGTCATCGCCGACGAGAGCGGCGGCGGCATCACATGGGTCGACTCGATCGTCAGGAACGTGTTCCGACTCATCGGCTTCTTTTTCTCGCCGTTTTCGGCGTTGCTGGCCGTAATTCTCATCGCGGTGAATGACGACGAACAGCGTCTCGGCGATATGGCTGGAAGCACCATTGTCGTCGAACAGGCCTAACGAAGCCGAAAACGCCCGTTTCGAACAGCAAGCGAGAGGGCTACCGCTGTCTCCGGCGGCAAGTCGACTCCCGCTACGAGACCGCTACTCCTCGCCGTCTTCCCGTTCGTCGAGGAACCCGTGTGCCTGTTCGAGTATCTCGCGGGGGCCGTCCTGCGTGACCGTGTTGATGGCCTGCTCGTAGTCGCGCCACTGCAGGTCGCGGTGTTCTGTGGACAGTTCAGCTGACGCTTCGAACGATTTCGCGACGAACAGGTGGACCGTCTTGTGGATGGTGTTGCCGTTCGCCTCGAACACGTAGTCGTAGTCTTCGCGGAACCCGTCTAAAAGCCGGAAATCGCCGATACCGGCCTCCTCTTTCACTTCGCGTATGGCGGTCTGCTGGAGTTCTTCCTCGCCCTCAACGCCGCCCTTGGGGAACTCCCAATCGCCGGGTCGGCTCTTGAGCAGGAGGTACTCCCGCCGGCCACGCGTATCGCGAAAGAGGATGGCTCCCGCGCTCGTGGCCTCTATCATTATCGGATTTTATGACACCGCTACTTAAGAGAATATCGGAGACACAACGGAAACAGATGGCCTTTTGTCACTCGCGGCTGAGTGTTCGTCTACAGATGCCCTTCGTCACAACGCTGACTTTCACCAGTGGGGACCGACACCGCCTCGAAGACACTGTCACAGAGATTAAACAGAGTGCCGAGCAGAAGGGAGTTGAACTCAAGGGCCCGCACCCGAAGCAACCTCAGGAGTTGCGGATTCCACAATCGAAATCGCTGGGGCCAGACGGTGGCCGCTTCGACTCCTGGACCCATACCGTCTACACTCGGACCATAGAGATTGTCGGGTACGAGGAGTTCGCCCGGGACGTTACCCAGCGTACTTTCCCGAATGCCATCCACGTTGAGGCCGGCGTCGAACAGCGGACGCAGGTCGGCAGCGGGTCGTAGGGCCGCCGTCCGCTCCTTGGATTCTTATAAGTAACTGTGACCCGTTTCGCCGACATGAACGAGGCCCAACAGGAGCGGCGCAGGTCCGTCCGGCGTGACCTACACAGCTACCCTGAACCCGCGTGGCGGGAGTTCTACACTACCAGTCGCATCGTTGAGGAAATCGAGCGAATCGGCGTCGACCAGTTGTATATTGGTCGGAATGTCGTGGACGGCGATGCGCGGATGGCAGTCCCCGACGACGATGAACTCGAAGACTGGCAACGGAAGGCCCGTGACGCCGGTGCCCGCGAGGACGTGCTGGAGGCCGCCGCCGGAGGATTTACTGGGGCTCTCGCTGTGCTCGAACAGGGCGAGGGACCGACCGTCGCGCTCAGAGTCGACATCGATGCGCTACCGATAACGGAGTCAGACAGTGTGGCACACGCCCCAGCGACGGAGGAGTTCCGTTCAACAAACGAGGGGTACATGCACGCCTGCGGGCACGACGCCCACGCGACGATTGGCCTTGGCGTGCTGGAGGCAGTGAAAGAGAGTGATTTCAAGGGGACGTTCAAAGTCGTCTTCCAGCCGGCCGAAGAGGTCATCGGCGGCGGGAAGGCCGTCGCCGAGAGTGGACATCTGGATGACGTGGACCACTTGCTGGCGATACACATCGGTCTCGATCATCCGACCGGAGAGATTGTCGCCGGCGTCGGCGGCTTCCTCGCCGTTCGGCAGTTTGAGGCGACCTTCACCGGTGAGACAGCGCACGCTGGCGGGCATCCAGCACAGGGACGGGACGCTGTGCAGGCCCTGGCGACCGCCGTACAGAACCTCCATGCGATTCGCCGGCACGGTGACGGCGCAACGCGTGTCAACGCCGGGGTTGTCGAGGGCGGCACAGCAACGAATATTGTCCCCGGAGAAGCGACGCTGGAAGGCGAGGTCCGCGGCGAAACGACGCCACTCAAGGAGTACATGAGCGAGCGGGCAGACACCGTCATGTCGTCCGCGGCCGAGATGCACGACTGCGAGGTCGCTATCGAGACGACCGCAGAAGCGCCGAGTGCGGTGAGCGACGATGCGCTCGCGGGTGTGGTGTACGATGCGGCAGACTCAGTTCCCGGCGTCACCAGCCGCCTCCGGACTGACGACCTCGGCGGAAGCGAGGACGCAACCTACCTGATGGACCGCGTCCAGAACCACGGCGGAACGGCGACGTTCGTCGGTATCGGGACTGACCACCCCGGCGGCCACCACACGCCCCTGTTCGATATCGATGAAGACTCGTTGACTATCGGTATCGATGTCGTCACTGAAGCGATCAGCCAACTGAGCGGCTGAATACGCTACGGTGCTTCCCAGCTGGCAAGCTGAATAGATTTGCCGCTGTCCGGCGACTTCCAGTTCAGCGTAACTGCCGCATCCGAGAGGTCAGACGCCTTCGAAAACGTCACACGTGACCCGGCCGTGATTTTTGAACCCGCCGCCGGCGCGCCACTGAGACTTGTGAAATCGTGCTGTCCGTTGGCGGTTGAAGCACCGCTAACGGTGATATACAGATTTCCAGCCTGAATCGAGTCACCACTCCGGTGTTCGATTGTCAGGCTATCAGGACTCCCAGACTCATAATCGAAGGTAAACGCCGCCTGTGGCGCGTTTTGGCCGAGATTCCCAGAGCCAAAATCTAAGAAGAACGTCGCTGCTGTGGCCGCCAGCAGCACCGTTATTGCAACCATTAGTATAACTCCCACAACTGGTGAGACTGCACTATCGTCGGATTTGAATCTGCGTGCTAGCATGATTGACCCCCACTTGGGCGACGGTCGACACGCTGTCGCCGTCTCGGTGACCCCCCGGTCGACCGACCCCAGTGTGACTTCATTTTGATATCATGTTGTTAGATAATAAAACTTGTTGTTCAAAACTATAGTTTACGAATTAATCAACCACTATCCAGATTGCCGTCAAAAACGATAGTTCCGCCGCTGACAACAGGACCAGTATATCAGAATCAGCCGAAAACGCAACGAGCCACCGACTCAGTACTTCGGCTCTGCGCCGGTGACCTCGTAGATATCGTCCATAATCGAATCACGTTCACGTTGCCAGGCCTCGAAGCCGCTACGGTCGCTGGGGTAGGATTCGTAATGCTCCAGCAGCCGGTCGGCGGCCTTTTTCGTCTGGTAGAGGTCCCGGATAGTCCCGAGGTGGCCGATGCTCTTGACGGCCATCTTGAGTTTGAGTCCGAGCCCGATACTGGTCGAACCGCCGTACAGCGCTTCGGCGAGCTTTTCGCCGGGCAGCGCGGCCAGCAGCGCCATCAGGTCGTCGACGTCGTAAGCGGTGGTGAAGATGTTGTATACGTCAAGCGCCGCATACCGGGCGCCGAAGTGGTCCATCACGCGCTCGTTGTACTTCCAGAGGGCGGCTTCGTCGTCTGTCCGTCCGGCTTCGATAGTCTCGATAGCCTGCTCAGCGGCGTAGGTCCCAGCGTAGGCCGCCCCAGCAATACCGCCGCCGGTCGTCGGGTTGACGTGTCCGGCAGCATCGCCAACGGCCATGAATCCGGGCGCAACAGCGGAATCGTACGGCCGGCGCGTCGGCAGTGCAGCGCCGAGTTTATCCTGTACCTCTGCGCCCTCGAACTCGCTTCGGCCCTGAAGGTCGCGTTTGAGGTCGTCGACCAGTTCCATCGGCTCCTCGTTCATCTGGAAGCCGAGGCCGGCGTTGATTTCCGTGTCCGTGCGCGGGAAGTACCAGAGGTAGCCGGCGGAGCGCTCGGTCGGCTTGAACACGAGCGCGTCGTCCCATTCTACCGGTTCGTCGACTTCGATTATCTCGCGGTATGCCGAGCAAAACTGCGAGTACTGGACGTTTGTATCGAAGGTCGCGGCTTCGAGGTCGGTCTTGTCCTGCAGAATCGACAGCGCGCCGGCCCCATCGATGACCATGTCACCCTCGTATGTGACAGGGTCGCCTTTTCGCATGGCTTTCACGCCGGTCACACGGCCACTATCGTCCTGTAACACGTCCTGAACCACCGTATCGTAGTGGAACTCCACACCGCTGTCGTTTGCGCCTTCGATGAGACAGCGACCGTACTCCCAGCGGTCGATGACGGCGAGTTCGCCCGGGACAGGGATTTCGAGAACGGTGTCCTCCTGTGGGATCTCGAACCGGCCGTGGTCGACATCCGTGTTGGTAAACGCCGGTTCGAGCTGGGACTTCGGGATCGCATCGGGGAAGTCGCTGGCTCCTTTTAGTGCGTCCCCGCAGGCGATGTGGCCGGCCTCGGTTTCGTCTTTGCGCTCTACGATGACGACGTCGTAGCCCGCATCTGCGACGGTCGCAGCGGCGTAACAGCCGGATGTCCCGGCCCCGACGACGACAACGTCCACGGACACGGTCCGTGCCGTCGCCGACGCACCGTCGGCGTTGCCGTCCTGATGTGTGGTCATGCACTCTCGTCCTGCCCGGAGAGAGAAAATTATTCCGCTACGGGTTTCAGACGGACTGCTAGAACAATCTTTCGAGATGAACGGCCGACTGCGGGTGCTCGGTACAGCATTGACGGATAGCAGTCCGTTTCGCTCCGGGGCGGCGGTGATAAAGAGTTTTGCTGGGGGGTATCAAAAGGCCGAACATGACCGAGCATACGGTGGCATTTGTGGGGACGGGCGAGGAGATCACCGTCTCTGAGAAGGAGACGATTCTCTCGCGGTGTATCGAGGAGGGTATCGCACAGGAGTACTCCTGCCGCGTGGGGATGTGCTTGGCCTGTTCGGCGGAAATCGTTGAGGGGTCGGTCACCCAGCCTGCTGCCCGTGGACTGACCGACCGGGAACGGGAGAACTACGCACTGACCTGCATGGCGCGCCCACAGTCGGACCTGAAACTTGACCGTGGAAAGTACCCGCCCAGTATTGAAGGGGATGTCAGTCCAGAGGACGGCGACCCCACACCTGCGGACGACTAGTAGGCACTGGATACCACTAACATATGGCTTGCTAGATGGTCTGTAAATACCTTTAACATACGCCTCAGATCTGGCCTGATATAGAGCGGTCAAACCGCGAATGAAGGACAGGTCATATAAGCAAGTGGCTCCTATAGAGTGATGACTACAGCGTCAGCGGACGGCCTTCGACGACTGATACACGCTTCCCCAACCATGACCAGCCGCGTATACAGACTTCACTCGACACTTGAACTGCCACTGGAAGACGCATACGATTTCTTCGAGGATCCGGACCTTCCACCTGAAATCGCTGACATCGACATCACCCGTCGAAATAATACGCTAATCGTCAGCGCCGTCGCCAAAGACGACTCCATGAGCAAGTACACCCCGACGGCCCAGCTCAAGGCGAGCGTCACGGAGAACCGGGTGTACGAGGAGGACCCCGACGAGATGGGGCCGCCCGGGGCCGCGAGCACCGGAAGCGCCGGCGGTGGCCCCCAGTGGGGCGCACTCGAAGAGGAAGAAGAAGAGATCGAGTCCGAGCTCGTCGAGTACGCCTGCTTCAAGGGCGACCGCGAGACCGTGCTCCAGAATACTGCACTCCAGTACGCGATGTTCGAGGTCCTGTGTGAGGTCGCGAAAGTCGCTGAAAAGGGCACGCTGACGGCGATTGCCGCGGTTGACGAGGAACTAACGGCTGTTCGGATTGTCGATGGGGAGGAACGACCTGCCGCGATCAACGTTGCAGAGGAGCCTCGCGACGGCGAGGAAGAAGAGGGCGTCAACTGGCGCGACAACGAGTTCATCTCGTAACGCGGTCTGTCACAGCGTCCAGTCACGGATTCAATTTTCTCGAGCCGCAGCTCAACACTGTGTAGCCGACAATCCAAGCCGCTATGCTGGTGTAATGCCTGAGAGGTCGGTATCTGTAAACCGTGACGCAACTTCGATGGTGAGGTTTGCTTCGATGTAGGCCGCAATCACGATGAGCACAGCAGCCGTCGCAAGCAGCCATCCGGCTTCCCGGATATCCTGTCCAGTGACTAGCTCGTTCGTGCGGCCGCGGATGTACTGGATTGTGTGCCACCCGAACCGGAGCCCGACGGCGGCGACAATAAGCAGTGCAGGGATCTCGATGAGGCCGTGCGGGACAATAAGCGCGGCAACGACGACGGGTGAGACCTGCTTGAGTGCGATGCCGACGACGACGCCGATGAGCAGGCCGTTCAAGACGAGCGAGAGCACCGTCATCGAACCGAGCGAGATAGCACCGAGTGCCATCACGAGCAGTGCGCCGAGGTTGTTAATTGTTAGCGAAAGCGTCGTTAGCTCTGCCGGCATAAAGGGAGTCTCGCCGGTCGTTCCGGGGTTCTGGAGCCATTCAGCGGGGATCTGGCTGCCGAGTCCGTAGCCGAGCAGGACACTGACTACCAGTATCAACGCGGCCACGGGGACATAGTGCAACAGCCAGCGGTGAAAGAGACGGGCTGGGAGGCTTGGGCGGTCGTCCATACCATACCTTTCGGACCGGTAGCAAAAAACCCGAGTGACCTACCGGGTGTCCGCAATTTTATTTGCCACCGTCTCACACACCTGTCTATCATCCAAAAAGTACTTGGCATTCGTAATTATATCTCATTACACTATGTCCGAATCAGCAGAGTTCCCGGACTATCTGGACGTTGATTACACTGACGGGGAAGGCGAAGACCCCGCTGAGTACCCAACTGTCAACCACAAGATCGAGAAGGCTATCGAGGTCACGAAGACTGGCCTCGAAGAATACGAGAACCCTGTCGTGATGTGGACCGGCGGCAAGGACTCGACGCTGACGCTGTACTTCGTCAAGGAAGTCGCCGAGCGCTTTGACCTCGAAGTACCGCCGGTTGTCTTCATCGACCACTACCAGCACTTCGACGAACTCATCGACTTTGTCGAACACTGGGCCGACGAGTGGGACCTCGATGTCATCTGGGCTCGCAACGAAGACGTGGGGAACTATGTCGACGAGAACGGTCTCGAACCGGGCGACGACATCCCCGTCGACGAACTCTCCGAGCACAACCAGCACCACATTCGGAACATCCTCGAATACGAGGAGGACACGTTCCCGTTCCTGCTCGACACCTACGTCGGCAACCACCTCTTGAAGACGGTGGCGCTCAACGACACTATCGAGGAGCACGACGTCGACGGCATCCTCTCCGGCATCCGCTGGGACGAGCAGGAGTCCCGCGCCGACGAGACGTTCTTCTCGCCGCGTCACGACCCGGACATCTACCCGCCGCACGACCGCATCCAGTCGATTCTCCAGTTCGCGGAAGCCGACGTGTGGGAAGCCTTCTGGAACTTCGTCGTCCCGGACACAGTCGAGGGCTACCCGGACGAGGGCTACGTCCCGCAGGGGCAGGACGACCTGCCTGAGGGTATCGAGAAGGAAGATGTGCCGGTCTCGCCGAAGTACTTCGCCGGGTTCCGCTCGCTCGGGAGCGAGGTCAGCACTGACAAGTCCGCCGAGGAGCCCGCCTGGCTGCAAGACATGGAGAACACGACCGAGCGCGCCGGCCGCGCCCAGGACAAGGAAGACCTGATGGAGCGCCTGCGCGACCTCGGCTACATGTAAGCGGACGCGGAACGACGCCGGTTCCGTGTCGGTGTTTTTCTTATTGACCCAGTAGCAACGTTCGCCACGACAGACAGTAAGCACGCTGCCGAATCTGCCTGTCGACCGGGACGAGCGGTCTTCAGTAGCTGTCCCCCGGAACTCAGAACCGTCTAACGATGTTCCGTATTATCGATCTAACACTTCGACAGGAGTCGATGGAGCCTGCGCCGCCAGCAATCTCAGGGCCAGTGCGCTCGAACGCACAAAGTGGCCACGCCTGTCGGGACGGACGCAGCAACGGCTACAGGCGTCGACCGCCACCAGTTAGGGACCCTTGTTCATCCGTACTGAACGATGTAATTATCCGTCCCACAAACTGGTAGAACGCAGTCTAAGCCTCGGTACTCCGTATAAATCGGTCGAAAAAGTGCTATAGACAATTGTCGAGAAAAGGTTTAGGTAATGTCGAACACTACCAGTAGGTGAATGAGTTCAGACCAGTACAACTGTCCGAACTGCGGGGCGGAATTGAGCTACCAGACGACGAAGCACAACGGCTGTTCGAACTGCGGTTTCGTTCCACCACACAGTGCTGAGTAACGCGGATTGGGCTGAGTTAGCGGACGCGCTGTTCTGTCGTCGGTAGTTGGAGTGTTCTACGAGTAGCGTGCCGTATTTTGGTCCGACATCTATTTTTCTCGGCTCGCTGTAGCATTGCCTGTGACGGACCGCACAGACCGGGGCGTTCTCGCGGGTGTTATCTTCGCCGTGTTACTGGCGCAGGTCTTGCTGTATCCGGGTGTCGACAGGCTTGTCCAGTCGCTTGGTGCGACGACAGACCTGAACGCGAGTATGTGGTTTCTCGCCGCTGAGTTCGGGGCGTTCGTCGTCTTTGCTGGTGTGTGGGGCGTACTCAGCGACGCCACCGGGCGGCGTACACCGTACATTGCCGGCGGGGCAGGCGCAGGTGCAGTGCTGTACGCCCTCATCGCGTGGCTCCCTGGAGCGGTTTCGCTCTCCTTTGTTGGCGTGCTGGCCTTGCGAGTTCTTCAGGGTGGGGCCACTATCGCCGCGTTCTCGCTGGCAATGACGATGCTGATGGACCTCGGCGGCGGCCACGGCAAGAACATGGGTGCGGCAGGCATCGCTATCGGCAGTGGGACGGCGCTTGGGGCGCCACTCGGCGGCCAACTCTACGAAATCCAGACGACGCTCCCGCTGTATGTGGCGAGTACATTGTCGCTTGTCGTCGCAGTGGCCGCGCTGCTCGTGACCGACCGCGCACCGTCGGACGGGCGGTCAGGCCTGGCCGCGACCGTGTCCGGGCTCAAACAGCGACCGACGCTCGGCGTGCCGTACGCTTTCGGGTTTATCGACCGACTCACTGCGGGCTTTTTCGCGCTTGTCGGCACGCTGTATTTCAGGGAGACGTTCGAACTGGGCCCCGGCGAAACCGGAGTCATGCTGGCGCTGTTTTTTGCTCCGTTTGCCCTGCTGCAGTATCCCTTCGGCGTGCTCTCTGACCGCATCGGTCGAACCGCTCCTATCGTTGTCGGGTCGGTGCTGTACGGACTCACTGTTGTCGGCGTCGGGCAAGCGCCGACGGTGGCCATCGCCGGTGCAGGGATGGTACTAACCGGCGTTATCGGGGCACTGATGGCCCCTGCGACGATGGCGCTCGTTTCGGACCTCGCCGTCGAGACGGAGCGTGGGACCGCTATGGCCGGCTTCAACATTTTCGGTAGCGTCGGCTTCCTCGCCGGCATCCTCGTCGGCGGCACTGTCGCCGGAGCCTTCGGCTACCCCGTTGCGTTCCTCGTCGCCGGCGGGACGGAGGTCGTCCTCGCAGTGCTGGCGCTGCCCGGACTGCTACGACTGGAGAAGCCGACCGAGGACGCCGTCGGCGGCTGACTACGACGCCTCGCGAACCTCGTCCAGCGCCGTGGGGTTCTCGATGCTGGACATATCGCCAAGGTCCTCGCCGCGGTAGACGCCAGCAATTGCTCGGCGGATGATCTTGCCGCTCTGGGTCTTGGGGAACTCATCGACGAACAGCACTTCGCGGGGCCGGAACGGCTTGCCAAGTTCCTCGCCGACAGCGGCGCGGATATCGTCCCGGAGGTCGTCATTGGATTCGTAGCCGGGTTCCAGCACGGCGTAGAGGACGACGGCAGTGCCGGTGGTGTCGTCCGGCACACCGACGGCGGCGGCCTGATTGACGGCGTCGTGCTCCATTGCTGCGCCCTCGACCTCCGCCGGCCCGACCTTCCGCCCGGCGACGTTGAGCACGTCATCGGCCCGGCCATGGAGGAACCAGAGCCCGTCCTCGTCTTTCTGGGCCCAGTCGCCGTGGTCCCAGACATCGTCCCAAGTCGACCAGTACTCGTGCAGGTAGCGGTCGTCACCCGACCAGAGCGACCGGGTCATCGAGGGACAGGAGTCCCTGGCGACCAGATAGCCGCGCTCGTGTGTGTCGGCGATTGATTCGCCGTCGGAATCGACGATATCGATGTCCATTCCAAGCCCTGGACCGCCAAGTGTGCAGGGCTTGAGCGACTGAATCGGCATCGGCATCAGGAAACAGCCCATGATCTCGGTTCCGCCGGAGATGTTAATGATAGGACAGTCCTCGTCCCCGACGTGCTCGTAGAACCACTGCCAGCTCTCGGGGTCCCAGGGTTCGCCGGTCGAGCCCAGCAGCCGTAGACTGGAGAGGTCATGCCCCTCCAGCCACTCGTCACCTTTCTTCCGGAGCGCCCGAATTGCGGTCGGCGAGACGCCGAACGTGGTGATGTCGTGCCGGTCGATCATCTCCCAGAAGCGGTCCGGCTCCGGGTGGTCCGGCGCGCCCTCGTACATGAAGACGGTCCCGCCGAAGGCGTGGTTACCGAGCAGCGTCCACGGGCCCATCATCCAGCCGATGTCGCTCACCCAGAAGAACCGATCCGACGGCTTGTGGTCGAAGCCGAAGTAGATCTCCTTGGCTGCCTGCATGAGCGCGCCGGCGTGCGTGTGGACGATGCCCTTCGGTTTCCCGGTCGTCCCGGAGGAGTACAGCAGCATCGACTCTTGATTGCTCGGGAGTTCCTTGGCCGCGTACTCATCGTCAGCTGTCGCTATCGCTTCGTCCCACCACTCGTCGCGGCGGGTCCAGCGGATGGTCTCGTCGGGGTCGTCCGCGATACCGAGGCGGTCATAGACGACAGTGTGTTCGACCGGTGTCGTCCCGAGTTCCTCGCCGGCCTGCTTGATGGCCTCGTCGGCACTCTCCTTGAGGTGAACACCGGAGCCCCGGCGATAGAAGCCGTCACCAGTGAACAGGACGGAGCACTCGGCATCGGCGATGCGGGTCGCCGTCGCGTCAACGCCGAACCCGGAGAAGATCGGCACGGCGATCGCGCCGACCTTGAGACAGCCGTACAGTATCGACGCGACTTCGGGGACCATCGGCATGTACAGGCCGACGGTGTCGCCGGTGCCGACGCCGACGGATTCCAGATAGTTCGCTACCTTGCTGGCCTGTCGATTCAGTTCGTGGTACGTAATCTCCCGCACGTCGCCGGGCTCGCCCTCCCAGATGAGCGCGACTGTGTTTCGGGTCGGACTGTCCCGTGCTGCGTGGCGGTCCAGGACGTTGTGGGCAGCGTTGATTGTCCCACCGGCGTACCAGTCGGTGAACTGCGGCCCCTCACTGTTGTCCCGGACCTGATCGTATGCGTCGAAGAATTCGATGTCGAGGTACTCCGGGAGCAGGTCCCAGAACCACTCGACGCCCGAGTCGGGTTCCTCGGGCAGGTCTGTGGTCGTTCGCTCGATGAGTTCGTCGTAGTTGTCGATGTCGTATTCCTGCATGAACTCCCAGACGTTCGTCGATTCGACGAACGAATGGCTCGGTTCGTGGACGATAGAGTCTACGTGGTCTTGTTCGCTCATTGCGTCAGTATTCCGTAGTGTTTGCCTGTCTGGTATAAACCCGTACCGCCGCCCGGGACGCCAGACGCGTGGACCGGCCGGGGAACTTGGTTCCGGGCACCTCGTGGGTGTCGGAGAGACAGTGCATATCCGCACACCACAGTCTCACTCGTACGTTTTTGTCATGCCGCCGTCGAACAGCAGGTCCCCGCCGTTGAGATGGTCGGCGTGGGTTGAGAAGCCGAACACGAAGAGGTTCGCCACGTCGATAGGGTCCATCATCTCCTTGATCCGGGCCTGGCCCAGCATTACGTCATCAATGACCTCGTCGACGCTGATGCCCCGCTGCTTGGCGGTGTCGGGAATCTGGTCGACGACCAGCGGCGTCTTGACGTAGCCCGTGCTAATGGAGAACCCACGGAGGCCGTCACCGCCCTCGGCGGCGATAGACTGTGTCAGCCCCCGCAGGCCGAACTTCGAGACGTTGTAGGCCACCTTATCGGAGGTGACGTAGTGGCCGTGGACCGACGCCATGTTCCCGATGGCACCCACGCCGTCGTCAGTCCCGCGGATGTGAGGGATGACGCGCTTCGACAGCGCGAGCGGCGCGCGAAGCATTACGTCGTGCATCTGGTCGTACGTCTCCATCGGGAAGTCCTCGATGGCGTCGATGTGCTGGAGGCCGGCGATGTTCGCGAGATACCGTACGGTGCCGTGGGAGGCCGCGGTCTCGACGATGGTTTCGATATCCGCGTCGTTCGCAAGATCGCCGGCCACGGTCTCGACGGCCCCATCAAGGTCGAGGTCCGCCGCCGTGTCCGCGACCTCTGCGAGGCCGTCCGCGTCGATGTCCGTGGCAACGGCGGTCACCCCGTTAGCGGCCATCGCAAGCGCCGTCGCCCGGCCGATGCCCGACCCACCACCGGTCACCAGACAGACGGTGTCGCTCGTGTAGTGGTCGTCGTCGGCGAACAGGATCGAAGACTCGTCGATGGGCTCGACTTCGAGCCGTTCGTGAGAAGTGCTGGATGCCATTCAGTCACACGTTCTTCAGACATCTCCGAATAGGGGCGGGTTGACATGTATACCCGACTGACTGCTGTGGTGCTGTCGCAGCCCGGCGCGAGAACGCTGTTCCGCTGCCTCACCGACAACGTGGTTTACGTGTAAACCTCCCGTTATTCGGGGGTTACGTCGGAAGAATCAGTCATCCCTGTGAGCGTGGCACATACCGCGTGACCAGACAGCCCGGGCTTGTCCGGGGCGTATTGGGACACACCTATGCAACAAACGACAACGGACCATGACACTGGTGGTATTGGCAGGCGACAACTGCTCTCCGCCGTCGGCGGCTCGGCCGTCGCCGCAGCGCTCGCTGGCTGCTCGACGCTGCTGAGCGACGGTGAAACAGCGGATCAGGGCGAGCAGTCCGGCGGTGAGATTTCCGACGAACCGATACAGGCCGGGTTGTTGACGTTCACACGTGGCGCACCGGGCGTACTCGGGATTCAGGCCCAGCGCGGGGCCGAACTCGCCGTCCAGCGCATCAACGAAGCCGGCGGTATCGGTGGACAACGCGAAATCGAACTGGACGTCGTCAACGAGGGGTCGAACCCGCTCGACAGCTACAACCAGTTCATCGAGGAGGGGAAAGAGGTCACCTTCGGCCCGATTTCCAGTGGCACACACAGCCAGATCGCCCCTGAGGTCGAGAAGAACGGAATCATCAACGTCAGCACTGACGGGACGGTAACGACGCTCTACGAGGAGACCGTCCCCGACCCGACCTACTCCTTCCGCTTCCAGAACTACGACATCATGGAGGTGGTGACGATGGCCCGGGAAGCTGTTGAACGCATCGGCGCTGACAACATCTCGACCGTCGCCGGGGTCAACCCCGGCTACTCCTTCGGCGAGGACGAGATGCGAGTGTTCACACAGGCCATCCAGAGACTCACTGACGCCGAAATCGTCTACGAGGGGTTCCCGGAACTCGGGGCCAGTGACATGGCGAATCACATCACCTCGATCAACAACGAGGAGCCGGACGTGACCTTCTCCAGTCTGTGGGGCGGCGACGTGACGACGTTCGTCCGACAGGCGAACGCCAACAACATGTTCGAGAACACGACGGTGTTCGGCACGACGCTGTACAGCGCGGCCGGCGATGTGCCGGGCGACGCGCTGGCTGGGACGGATATCTACTCCGGGTCACGGAACTACTACTGGGGGAAGCCGGCGCTGGGCAACTGGCAGCCCGGCCGGGAGCTGTTCGACGCCGCGACACAGCAAGAGGGCGTGACGGTCCCGACAGCGCACTACATGAGCGGCTACGGCGCGGTCACCGCGTGGGCGACGGCCGTCGAGAAGGCCATCGACCTGCTGGGCACCTATCCGACTCAGGAGCAGATCGCGCAGGTTCTGGAGGGGCACGGCTTCTTCACGCCGGCCGGCTACCACAACATCGCCGAGGACCATCAGGGCGCGTCGAACTCCTTCGCCGGCCAGATGGTGTATGATGACGACCTCGGGGCAGCCAGGCTTGAAGACGTGAACACATACGCAGCCACCGAGACAGCGCCGCCACCCGGTGTCACCGGGAGCGACTGGCTGGATAGCTGGAGCGCCTGATACCGAGCCATGGCCGTAACACCCACAGCCGCGCTCGTCCAGACGCTCAACGGCATTCAGTTCGGGTTTATCCTGTTCATGATCGCCTCAGGACTCACCGTCATCCTGGGGATTCTGGATGTCCTGAACCTCGCCCACGGGGAACTGTTCTCGCTGGGCGCGTACACCGCCATCGGCGTGTTCGGGTTTATTATCGGCATCATCGGCCCGCCGGGGGGCGGCGTCGTCGGCACCGCCGTGTTCATACTCGCGGTTCTCGCGGCCGTGCTGGTGACGGCAGCCATCCTCCTTCCCGTGGGAACCCTCTTCGAAGCGGTGTTCCTGCGCCAGATTTACGACCGCGACCAGGTGTACCAGCTGGTGCTGACCTTCGCCCTCTTGCTCATTCTCCTCGACGTGAAGAAGTTTATCTGGGGGGACAGTTCGATCCGGACTGACGCCGTCTACAGCGCCATCAACGCGATTCCGACGAGCGAACTCGTCGGGCTGAACTACCCGACTTACAACGTGTTCGTCATCCTCGTCGGCTCGGCCGTCGTCGCGGGCCTGTTCTGGTTCTTCGAGCGCACGAAGACCGGGCGCATCATCAGAGCGACGGCTATCGACCGTGAGATGGCGACCGCGATTGGCGTCAGCACCGACCGCGTGTTCACGCTCGTGTTCGCGTTGGGGGCGTTCCTCGCCGGCTTTGCCGGCGCGATGGCCGTCCCGCCGACATCGGCGACGCTGGAGATGGGCACCAATCCGCTGGTGTTGTCCTTCGTCGTCATCGTCATCGGCGGCCTCGGCAGCCTTCGCGGGGCGTTCGTCGGCGCACTTCTGGTCGGCGTCATCCGAAGCTGGATGATTACGCTGTACCCGCCGGGCGAGATTGCGGCCCCGTTCGCCATTATGGCACTCATCCTGCTGGTCAAACCCGAAGGGCTGTTCGGGACGTGGGGTGAGACGGCGTGATGCCGGAGCGCGTCGACCGCGACGGGACGCCGGCGTATCGCGTCCTCGGGGTCGAGGTAACCCGCCGAGAAGCCGCCTTCCTCGTCCTTGGAGTCGTGTTCCTGTTCGTCATTCCAGATATCGCAAGCCTCTCCGACAGCCTCCAGCTCAGCGTCATCCACCAGGGCCTGCTGTTCGGCTTCGCGGCGGTCGGGCTGAATCTCTTGCTTCGCCACACGAAGCTCACCTCGTTCGGCCACGCGGCCTTCTTCGGCACCGGCGCGTACGCGACCGCGGTCCTCGCACGCTATGCTGGCGTCCAGAGCGTCGGCTTGCTGTTGCTCGGAGCCATCGCCGCCGCGACGGTGATGGCAGCCATCATCGGAGTGCTGTCGCTGCGACATACGGGGCTGTACTTCGCGCTCCTGACGCTGGCCTTCGGCCAACTCCTGTACGCCATCGCGCTGGGCCAGAGCGCACTCGGCGGGAGCGACGGGCTCCCGGTCCGGCCGGGGCCGGCGAACCAGCCGCTCCTGTTCGGGACCGCGTTCAGCCCCGATGTGTACCAGATTCTGACGTACTACCTGACGGTGGTCGTCATCCTCATCGGCCTCTTCGTGATGTACCGCATCACGCAGTCGCCGTTCCGCAACGCTCTGGACGCCATCGGGCAAGAGCGGACCCGGGCGCGGTTCATCGGCCTGCCGGTCCGCCGCTACGTCTGGGCCGCGTTCGTCATCTCAGGCATCTACGGCGGCGTGGCGGGCGGGCTGTTCGCCGTCGTCCGCCAGTACGTCCGCCCGGAGGGGACGCTGTTTTTCCTCCGGTCGGGCGACATCCTGTTCATGGCGATACTGGGCGGGTTCCGGACGCTGGTCGGCCCGCTCATCGGCGGTGTCGTCCTCGTTTTCCTGCAGGACGTGGGGCAAGACGTGACCCAGTACTACGAGTTCCTGACCGGTGTGGTGCTCCTGATACTCGTGTATGGCTTCCCGCGGGGCATCGTCGGGTCGCTCCGGTCCGGCGGCATCGTCAATGCACGGCTCAGTGAACTGCGTCGTGAGCCGTCCGTCCTGTCGGCGTGGGGCCGGAGCGCCGCGCAGTCGATTGAACGGAAGGTGACAGAGGCGCTGACTAGCCTGCGGATAATCCTCTTTGGAGTCGACTGAGATGCTCGAAGCACGCAATCTGCAGAAGTCCTTCGGTGAACTGGTCGCAACTGACGACATCACACTTGAGTTCGGTAAGGAGGAGGGCGAACTCGTCTTCATCGTCGGTCCGAACGGGGCCGGGAAGACGACGTTCATCAACCTCCTCACCGGTTTTCTCTCACCGGACGAGGGGTCCATCATCCTCGACGGCGACGAGATTACCGGCATGTCGGCAAACGGTCGTGTCGACGCCGGCATCGCCCGGAGCTTTCAGGTCGTCAAGGTGTTCGAGGAGATGACGGTCCGTGAGAATCTCCGGACGGTGGTGCTGACCGAACAGGGCAAGACCTGGAGCCTGTTTTCGATGGCCGACGGCCACGAAGAGGTGGAGGCGCAGGTCAACGAGCTGTTGGAGAAGTTCCGGCTCGGAGACGCGGCTGACACCGTCGCCGAGGAACTGCCCCACGGTGACCGGAAACTGCTCGACGTGGCGATGTCGTTCGGTCTCGACCCGGACTACCTCCTGCTCGACGAGCCGACCTCGGGCGTGTCGACCCGCGAAAAGGAGTACGTCATCGAAACGATTGTCGAGGTCGGCCGGGCGGAGGGCGTGACGACAGTGACCATCGAGCACGATATGGACATCGTCACGGAGTACGCTGACCGCGTCGTCGCCCTTCATCAGGGGGCTGTCCACGGGGTCGGCCCGCCGACGATGCTCGAAACCGACGACGAACTCCGGCGGCTCCTCCTGGGGGTGGGCGAGGATGAGTAGCGAACCGCTGCTGTCCGTTCGCGGGCTCAACGCCGCTGTCGAGGGGTTTCAGGTGACCGAGGACATCGACCTCGACGTGAACGCTGGCGAGGCGGTCGGCCTCGTTGGCCGCAACGGGGCCGGCAAGACGAGTACCTTCCGGGGAATCATGGGTTTGACACCGGTCTGGAGCGGGTCAGTCACGTTCCGCGGCGAGGAGCTGACCAGCATTCGCTCGGAGCTGATTCCCAAGCGGGGCATCGGTTACCAGCCCGAAGACCGGAAGCTGTTCACCGGGATGACCGTCGACGAGAACTTCCGCCTCCCGATCTGGACCAGCGGGAAGGTCCGGAGTATCGACGACGAGGACGCGGTCATCGAGAGCGTCTACGACGTGCTCACCGAACTCGATGAGCGCCGGGATGCGAAAGTCCAGAACCTCAGCGGCGGCCAGGCGAAGATGGTCGCCATCGGGCGGGCGCTGGCGCTCCAGCCCGATTTGCTCATCCTCGACGAGCCGCTGGAAGGGTTGGCTCCGGTCGTCGTTGAGAACCTCAAGCGCCACATCCGGGCCATCAACGAACGCGGCATTGCGGTGCTCATCGCTGAGTCCAACGTCACACACGTGCCTGAGGTCGTTGACCGTCTCTACGTCATTGAGCGTGGGGATATCGTCGCCAGCGGTGACCCGGAAGAGCTGGCGGCCGACGAGGACATCCAGAAGCTGATGCAGGGTAGCGGAGCGGAGTAACAGCACACAGCCCCAACCGCTGCTCTCACTCGGTCACGTCGTTCATCGCCGTCGTGACGCGGTCGAGTATCTTCCGCTGACTGCGCCGGAGGTTCTTCGAGATAGCCATCTTGGACACGTCGAACTCTTCGGCAAGTGATGACAGGGTCGCGTCCCGCGGCGTGTCGAAGTAGCCGCCTTCGACGGCCTTCTCCAGCGTGTTTCGCTCTACTTCCGAGAGTTCCCGACAGCCATCGACCAGCCGCTTCGCCGAGTCGATGTTCTGTAGCAGGTCGTAGTAGTCCTCCAGATCGACCGATTCGCGGGACCTGATAGTGTAGTCATTGTCGCGCTCTAGTTCAGACAGGGTCCCTTCCGCGACGCGTTCGGTGTCGAAGCCAACGTGCCAGATTTCCGACCCGTCACGGATGCGGAACGGGCCGGTGATGTAGCCACTGTGGTCGCGGATGACGCTCATCGCGTTCGTCTCATCGATGCGCGAGCGGATGAGCGCCAGGTCGCCCTTCCGGCGGAGAAGCTGATAGGACTCCATGTGGTCGTGCGTCTCCAGTGCGTTCAGCCCGCGGTCCAGCTCTTCCCGGTCCGCGCCGTTGACCATGATCCGTGTCTCCAGCTCCCGCTCGACAGGGTGGAAATCCCACTGCTTGGCCAGAAACGACACCTCGTAGTCCCGTGTCGTGTCGATGTACGGACAGTCGTACTGGACCATATCCATCTCGAGCGATATCATGAACAATCAATCATGTTGAACTGTCTTAGTGATTGCCTCTCCGCTAGATCGTCTCCAGTCTCAATCACGCCGCAAACCCTTTTGACTGCGGCGGTCAAGTTTAGAGCATGTACGTCCGGGATGCGAAAAACCGCGAGGAAGTCTGGTTGCTCGACCGTATCGAAGAGATGGGGCTGGACGAGACGGCTTTTAGATCCCGGGACTACGTCGTCGCTATCGACGAGGAGAGCCACGAGAAGGCCGGCTTCGGCCGCATCCGTATTCACAAGGGCGGCGACGAGCCAGTTTGTGAACTGACCAGCATCGGCGTCCTGCCCGAATGGCGCAATCAGGGCGTCGGCGCACACGTCATCGAACGGCTGGTCGAGTACGCGGGCGACGAGGGGTTTGACACCGTCTACTCACTGACGAACGCCTCGGAGTTTCTTGCGCAGTTCGGCTTCGAGCGCATCGAGCCGGCACAGCTCCCTGACGCGCTCCGGGACCGGCTCGCGACCAAACAGGAGAACATCCAGCCGGACGCGGTGCCACTCCGGGTGGCCGTTGACCGCTTCGAGGTGCCCGGCCACCTCCGCAAGCAGTTCAAGCAGGCCAGTGCCGGCGAGTCCGAGGAACCTGAGCCAGAGGAGGGTCCCGAGGACTTCGGCATCGACCCCGACGAAGCGACCTACAAGTACGACACGGGCGACTGATAATCTGCTGACGGCGGACCGATTATCTGACGTCGACGACTTCGATATCGAACACGAGCGTCTTGCCGGCCAACTCGTGGTTGAAATCCACCTCGACGGCGTCGTCTCGGACAGCAGTTACGTCCCCATGAAGCCCGTTTTCGGCCTCGACATGGGTTCCGACTTCCGGCTCTTTTCCCACCATACCTTCGAACGTTTCGGGGTCGTACTCGCGGACGCGGTCGGTCTGAAACTCACCGTAGGCTTTCGCCGGGGGTACCGTGATAGTGGCCTCCTCGCCCGCGACCATGCCGACGAGCGCCTCGTCAATCCCCTCAATGATTTCTCCTGCACCGACAGTGAAAGAAAGCGGTGCATACTCGCTCACATCGACGCCCTGTGCCTCGATGAGTCCGTGCCCCCTGGCGACTTCGGGACGTGACGTATCGAAGATGGTCCCGTCCTCGAAGCGGCCGACGTACTCGATGGTAACGCCGTCACCCGGTTCGATTGGCATACGCCCTCGGTAGATGGCGAAGATATAAACCCACCTCGGAACAGCGCGCCGCCATACCACGGCGAGACGCGTATTACAAATCGTGAAGGATTTAAGAACCCTTAAGCCTCCGCCGTCCGACAATCCGTCCATGTTTGACCCCGACGAGCTGGAGGAGATACGGGAGTCGAAGGCTCAGTGGGAGGAAGACGACGTCCAGCCCACCGTCGACCGCTTTGGCGAACGCAAGGAGACGTTCACCACGGACACCGAAGGTCACGAGGTAGACCGCCTGTACACCCCGGCCGACATCTCCGATCTCGACTACGAGGAGGACCTAGGGTTTCCCGGTCAGGAACCGTACACCCGCGGCGTGTATCCGACCGGCTATCGGGGCCGGCTCTGGACGATGCGCCAGTACGCCGGGATGGGGACTGCGACGGAGACCAACGAGCGGTTCAACTATCTGCTTGACCAGGGCCAGACCGGGCTGTCGATGGCGTTTGACCTCCCCACGCAGATGGGCTACAACTCCGACCACGCGATGGCCGCCGGCGAGGTCGGCAAAACCGGCGTCGCCATCGACTCGCTTGACGACATGGAGACCGTGTTCGACGGCATCCCGCTGGACGAGGTCTCGACGAGCATGACCATCAACGCCCCCGCGTCGGTGCTGCTGGCGATGTACATCGCCGTCGGCGACAAGCAGGGCGTCGACCGCGAGGAACTCCGCGGGACCATCCAGAACGACGTGCTCAAGGAGTACATCGCCCGGAACACGTTCATTTACCCGCCGGAGCCGTCGATGCGGCTCATCACCGACATCTTCGGGTTCTGTGCCGCCGAGACACCGAAGTTCAACACCATCTCCATCTCTGGGTATCACATCCGGGAGGCCGGCTCGACGGCCGCCCAGGAAATCGCGTTCACCCTCGGTGACGGCATCGAGTACGTCGAGGCCGCTATCGAGGCCGGGCTCGACGTGGACGAATTCGCCCCGCAACTCTCCTTTTTCTTTGCCTCCTACAACAATATCTTCGAGGAGGTGGCGAAGTTCCGGGCGGCGCGGCGTCTCTGGGCGAAAATCATGGACGAGCGCTTCGACGCCCAGAACCCCAAGTCCAAACAGTTGAAGTTCCACACCCAGACTGCCGGCTCGACGTTGACCGCCCAACAGATCGAAAACAACGTCGTCCGCGTCTCCTACCAGGCACTGGCGGCCGTTCTGGGCGGGACTCAGAGCCTCCACACCAACGGCAAGGACGAGGCCATCGGCCTTCCGACCGAGCAGTCTGTCAGAACCGCGCTGCGGACCCAGCAAATTCTCGCTCACGAGTCCGGCGCGGCCGACACAATCGACCCACTGGCCGGGAGCTACTACGTCGAGTCGCTGACCGACGAACTCGAAGCCGAGGCCCGCGAACTCATCGAGGAAGTCGACGAACGCGGCGGGATGCGCCGCTCCATCGAGGAGCAGTGGGTCCAGCGCCAGATTCAGGACGTGGCCTTCGAGCGCCAGCGCGAACAGGAAGCTGGCGACCGCATCATCGTCGGCGTCAACGAGTATCAGGTCGAGGAAGAGGGCGAGCAGGACATCGAAGAGGTCGACGAGGCCGTCGAGCAGGCCCAGCAGGACAACGTGGCCACCGTCCGGGAGGAGCGTGACGACGAGGCAGTCGAGGCGAAACTTGACGCGCTCCGACAGGCCGCCGAGGGCGACGAGAACGTCATGCCCTACATCATCGACGCCGTGAAGGTGTACGCCACGACCGGTGAGGTGTGTGACGTGCTCCGGGACGTGTTCGGCGAGTATCAGCCCGGTTCGTCGATGTAAGGTCAGTCGAACCGCGTGGCCGTCCTGTTTTCGAGCCATCTGTGCTCCCAGAATTATAAGCTACCCCGGTGTACGGCCGTCCATGCAATTCGACCACGCCGGTATCGCAACTGACGACGCCGCCCCGCTCGCGGAACTGTTCGCCGAGGCTTTCGAAACACCGGTCGTCCACGACGAGACGTTCGACGGCCTGCAGGTGACGTTTCTGGAGATGGACAACGGGTACTTCGAACTGCTAGAACCGCTGCCGGACGCCGACGGCGCGATTCCCAGATACCTCGACAGCAACGGGCCGGGCATCCATCACGTGGCTCTGGAGACAGACGACATCGCCGCCGCGCTAGAGACGGTCAGCGACTGTGGGATCGACCTCATAGACGAGGAGCCACGGCCGGGCGCGTGGGGCCACGACGTGGCGTTCCTCCATCCGAAGACGACCGGCGGGGTGCTCGTGGAGTTAGTCGAACACTAATCGGCTTCTCGTCCCGGGCCCGGATTCACTCGTCGTTTCGGAAGGCCGCAAACCGTTCTTCGGCCCCGGGAGTTAGCTGCTCTGGCGGCTCCGCGAACCACGCCGCGCCGACGAGTTCCGATTCGTCCACATCAAGGCTTCCCTTCTTGTACTCCGCTTCGAGGTAGATGTCTAGCGTGTGCACCGACCCCTGCGT
>NZ_JAAOHT010000054.1:0-30295 GCF_011440255.1 Haloarcula sp. JP-Z28
GCTGCGTGACGGTACAGCTCTGCTGCTGGCTTGAACGTCTGGATCTCGTCGGCGCTGACGGTGTCTTCGAGCAGGCCGCCGATGCCGGCGAACTCAACCATGGAGTCGAGCATCTCGGGGTTGCCGTTCGAGACGACATAGAGGTCGTAGCCGGCGTCGTAGAGTTTGTTCATGCCGTCACGAACGTCGTCGAACACGTCGAGTTCGTGATAGACTGCGAGAATCTCGTCGCGCTCTTCGGTCGTGATGTCGACACCGTGAGCATCTACTGCGTACTGGAGCGCATCGCGGTTCATCTCGTAGAACGGCTTGTAAGCGTCAATCTGGTTCGCGAGGAACGTGTACGCCAGCGAGCGGGAGCGCCAGAGCCGGGATACCGGTTGGGGGTCGTCTACCCGGTCGGCGAGGGCTTTCTGGGCGGCCTCAACGTCGACGATGGTGCTGTACGAGTCGAATGTGATCGTCGTCACGCGGTCCGGGTCGAACGGCATAGGCACCCGTAGAACCGGGTGCCTCATATAGCCGGTCGCCGAGTCAGGCACACAGCCGTCAGGCACGGGCGCGCTCTCGACGCTGGGCGTGTCGTGACCGGGTCCCGCTCAGTGCGCAGACATCTCCGAGAGGACGTTGACACAGTACACACCGATGATGATGAGCAGGATGCCGACAGCACCGGGGAGGTCGATAGGCTCGTCGAACACGACAATTCCGATTGCGGCCACACCGACGATTCCCAGCGCGGCCCAAGTGCCGTAGACAACGCCGATGGGGAGGTCTTCAAGCGTCAGCGACACCAGATAGAACGCCAAGCCGTAGCCGACGACGACCCCGAGGCTGGGGACAGGGCGTGAGAAGCCTTCCGAGAGTTTCAGTGACGTTGTCCCGAGCAGTTCGGACACAATCGCGGCTCCGAGGAGGGCATAGGGATTCACGGGTTCACTCGCCGAGAATTGTGGACAGAAAATATACATTTCGGCTGCCGTCAGGTCCGCAGTCTCCTCTCCCGAAGCGCTGCCAACCCGGTCACCTCCCTGTCAATAAACCGCGGACAACGGGCGACACTCCCCCTCTCATGTGGCTTTATCTCCCGTGCGGCCGCACTGCGAGCCATGTCTCAGATACATATGTTCCAGTCGCTAACAGGAATCTGCCCGGTCACCACACAACGCATGGAGGGCGACAGATGACAGCGCGAGACGTGTATCTCCCGGTCGCAGCCCAGCCGTCGGTCGACACGCTCGTCGGGATGAGCCAGCAGGCCGAGGACCGAGGTTACGACCGGGTCTGGCTCCCGGAAACGTGGGGGCGGGACGCGGTGACGACGCTGACCAGTATTGCCGAACATACGTCGACGGTCGGCCTCGGCTCCTCGATTCTGAACGTGTACTCGCGGTCGCCGGCGCTGCTCGGCCAGACCGCGGCGACGTTACAGGAAGTCTCGGACGGCCGCTTCCGCGCCGGTGTCGGACCCTCCGGGCCTATCGTCATCGAGGGGTGGCACGGCCGTGAGTTCGAGAGCCCGCTCAAGTACACGCGGGAGACCGTCGACATCATGAAATTAGTGCTCTCCGGGGAAACGGTCGACTACGACGGGGACATCTTTTCCCTGTCCGGGTTCCGACTGCGCTGTGACCCGCCCGAATCCGCGCCGCCCGTGGACGCTGGCGGTCTCGGGCCGAAATCAGTCGAACTCGCCGGTCGCTTCGCCGACGGCTGGCACGCACTCATGCTGACCGCGGACGGCTTGCGGGACCGGCTGGAAGACTTCGAGCACGGCGCGGACCTCGGCGACCGCGACCGCGCCGACCAACGAGTGACGCTGTCGCTGACCTGCTGTGCGATGGACGACCGGGAGCAGGCCCGGGAACTGGCCCGCCAGCACGTGGCCTTCTACATCGGCGGGATGGGGACCTTCTACCGCGACGCGCTGGCCCGGCAGGGATACGAGGACACCGCCTACGAAATCGCTGAGCAGTGGGGGTCGGGCAACAAGGGGGCCGCCGTCGATGCCATCAGCGACGAACTACTGGACAGCATTGCCGTTGCCGGCACGCCCGAGGACTGTCGCGACCGCATCGCACAGTTCGAGGACATCGATGGCGTGGACGCAATCAACATCTCGTTCCCCCGCGCTGCAGAACGAGACACTATCGACACGACCATCGACGTGTTAGCGCCCTGAGTCTGCGAGTCGGTTTCAGTCGGTAGCGACCGGCTCAATATCGTCGCGTCGGCCGTCAAGCACGTCGAATCGCTCGCCGCGGCGCTGTTCCAGCCAGCGCAGCAGGCGCTCGGCCCAGCGGAGTTTCTGGCGCTTTTCGGCCGTCACAGACGGGTCCTCGAAGTCCCAGCCGGGGAACACCAGCGAGGCAGCACCGAAGTGGTCCGCGAAGAACGCAGCACGGTCGCCATCAGTGAAGCCGCCGTAGTTGCGGACCGGCGAGGCAGGGGCCGCCTGTGTCGTCGGCACAACGAACTCGCTGTCGTAGGCCGGAATGTGTGTTTCCAGTGCGGGAATGTTGTCACCGTGAGCGTGGGCGACGACTGGTGTCCCGGCAGCTGTCAGTTCCCGCCCGGTGTCGGCGTTCTTGTCCAGATCCGTGACCATGCAGTCAATGGCGACGCCTTCCGCCCGGAGGCGGTCGGCGGCCGTGGAGGCCGCGAGGACCACATCGGCGTCGGCTGCCCGGTCGGCCTCGGCTTCCAGCGACGGGCCGGCCCCGGCAATGGCGACCGCTGCGCCGTCGAGTCCAAGACTCGCCGGGTCGTACGTCCTGTCGTCACCGAGCAGTTCGACGAAGCGGTCACAGGCGCGCTCGTCGCCGTCACGAGGGTAGCCGAAGTCGTCGAGGATAGCCTCGTACACTGGTTCCCAGGTGCGAAATTCCATCTCTCGTCAGGCACTACGCAGTGGGCGTGTTTCTGTCTTGTTCACCGACCCAGCCACACTGCACCCACATACAAATACCCCGCAGCGTAGCTGTCGCTGCCGAATTCGTGTCCAGATAAACCGAGTTGAGCCGAAATGGCACGTCCGTGTACCCCTACCCGGGTGCCCTTTCGGCTTTCACCCTTTTCTTTCGAGGCCTCCGGTATAAGTTTTCTCTTACCGTCAGACACAGATGGCGGGCTTCACAGGCAGCGATGACTTGTTACGCTATGTCGCTACGCCAGCGCTCCACGACAGCCTCAAGACGGGGCAGTCCTTACCAGCGGCAAATGGGCCCGGGAGTGTCAGGAAACGCGCAGAACGATGCAGTTCCGGACTCGCTCGTGGTCGTCTCGAACCGCGAACCGTATAGCCACGAGCAGGACGACGACGGCGAGATACAGGTCCAGTCCGCAGCCGGTGGCCTGACAAGCGCACTCGACCCGGTGATGCAGTCACGGGGCGGTACCTGGGTCGCCTGGGGTAGCGGCGACGCCGACATGGCCGTCGCCGACGAAGGCATCGTGGAAGTACCGCCATCGGACCCCGCGTATGACCTGAAACGCGTCCCGCTCTCCGACGCGGCGGTGCAGGGCTATTACTACGGCTACGCCAACCAGGTGCTCTGGCCGCTCTGCCACGAGGATACGGGTCGAATATGGGCAGAGCCGGCCTACTGGGAGCAGTACCGCGCCGTCAACGAGCAGTTTGCTGAGGCCGTCGATACGGTCGCCGATGCGGGCCAGCCGGTCTGGTTCCAGGACTACCACCTGGCGCTCGCGCCCAGACTGGTCCGGGAGCGACGGCCAGATGCGACGTTGTTGCAGTTCTGGCATATCCCCTGGCCCGCGCCGTCGGTGTTCCGGCACTGCCCCCACAGCGACGCGCTGCTTGACGGATTGCTGGCCTGCGACATCATCGGTTTTCACACGGCAGGGTACGCCGAGCAGTTCCTGCACTGCGTCGACAGCGCGTTCCCTGCGGTGACCGTCGACACGGACAGCGGGACAGTTACTCGCGCCGGCGACACGACACGAGTCATTGCGAATCCGCTGGGTATCGATGTCGAGGGAGTTCGGGACCGGGCACGGACTGCCGACGTGGGCAGTGTCCGAGATATCGTGCTGGGCGGCAGCCGCTCGGACACGTCAATCCGTCTCGCGCTCGGCGTCGAACGGCTTGACTACTCGAAGGGCATCCCCGAGCGGATTGAGGCGTTGGCACACCTCTGGGACCGGCGGCCGGACCTGCGAGGCGACTTCACGTACGTGCAGAAGGCGAGCCGAACACGGGAGGGAATCGCCGCCTACCGACGGTACCGAGCGGACGTCGTCGACGCCATCGAACGCGTCAACGACCGGTTCAGAACCGACGACTGGCAACCCATCGTCTACACCGAGGCCAACCTCGACAACGAGACGCTCGCCGGGCTGTACCGGGCCGCAGAGGTCGCGGTCGTGACGCCCCACCGCGACGGGATGAACCTCGTCGCCCACGAGTACCCGGTCGCCTGTACCGATGGCGATGGGGCGCTCGTGTTGAGCGAACTAGCTGGCGCGGCGACCCATCTTGACGGCGCGCTGACGGTCAATCCACACGACATCGAGGCGATTGCGGACGCCATCGAGCGGGCGTTGGAACTGGACGAAGCTGAAACCAGTGACCGGCTTTCGCGCCTGCAGCACAGCGTCGAGACGCTCGACAGTGCAGAGTGGGTCGCCAGACAGTTCAGCGCCGGGCAGTCGCTGTAGTCTTTGCCGTCGGTTACCGGCGCTACGCGTTCGCCAGCCAGTCCGGTTCCGCAACGGTGGTGTCGTCGACCTGCGAGACAGAGAGCGACAGCGTCACCGTCACCGGCTGGCCGTCCCGCTCGGTGGTCACCCGGTACTGGAACGACCGGACGACGCCGTCATCGTCGACGAGCACGGTTGCACTGGCCGAGTCCGTCGTCCCGTTGGCCGAGACGTTCGTCGAGACAGCGTTGTCGGCCGCGAAGCCAGTGACGTTGCTCCCGGTCGCTTCGAACCGCGAGACGCTGTCACCGTCAACCGTCTCGGTTCCGGCGTAGGTCCAGTTGATGTCCGACCCGAGCGACTGGAGCAGTGAGCGGTCGATGACGCTGCTCTCGTTGACCGGCTGGACCGGCCCGTCGTACGGCGGTGATGCGGAGCGGTAGTCCGTCATCTCCTCCTCACCGCGGGCGAGGACTCGCCGCTCAGCGGTAGTTCCGTCGGCGGTGTAGGTCGTCGTTGCCAGCGTGTCACCGCTGGCCTGCACCAGTTCACCGCTGGCCAGCGACCGGTCGCTCTCACGGTCGATAGCGACGGTTCGGTTGATGAACACCGACCGGTTCTTCCCGTCCCGGACTGTCGAAAGCTGGAACGACAGCGAGGTGGTAAACGACGAGTTCGACAGCGTCTCAAAGTGTCCACGTTCGATGGCCCCCGCGTCGAAGCCGGACGAACCGGGTGCGGGGCCGTTGGCATCAGCCGAGGTCGGTGTCTCAGATGTGCCCGTGCCCGTTTCAGAGCCGAACAGCCCGCTACAGCCAGCGGATGCTATCAATAGCACCACAAGTGCAAGCGAGAGGTGGCGGCGTTCGAGTAACATACTGGAGTCACTGTAGCAGCGAATTAGTTCGTTATGGCCGCTCAGCTGTCACGTTCCCCTATCGTCGAGATTCGATACCCCGCCACTGACTGTGCCACCAGCGCGAAACCGCGGCGATGCCGTTCCCGTCTGACCCGCGTCAGACGCCCGTCATGCACGTCATGAGGGTTTAATATGAACGAAACCGCTATAGAAACCGTGCCTCTCGGCTCCGACCCGCTGTCCGAACTCGACATTCCTGACGGGACGACTGTCGAGGAACACGACCTAGTGACTGACGGTGACGTCATCGTCGGCGGCCAGTCGACCGTGGAGTTCGGCGTGCGCGGGCGGACAGTCATCGCCGACGAGCGAGTCCGCTTTGACGGCCACATTGAAGCCGAAGGTGACTGTCGGCTCGATATGTGGTGCGACGTGGCGGACAACGTGCTTGTCGGCGAGGACGCCTACATCGGCGAACGGGTACATATCGGCGGCGAACTCCGTGTCGCTGGCGACCTGGATATCGGCGACGACGTGGACATCGAGAACGGGTTCGAGGCGAACGGCTGGATCGTCATCCGCAACCCGATGCCGACCATCGTCTTCCTGTTTGTCTATCTCTCACAGCTCCTCCGCATCGGCGAGGAAGACGCGGCCGAAGAGGTAATCGACGAGATGTTAGACGACGGGAGTGACGAGCACGACCCGGTTCTGATTCCACGCGGTGCGAGCGTCTCGGACGACGCCTGGCGCGTCTCGACGCCGGCGACGGTCGGCGACGACTGCCGACTCCACGGCAACATCCGCGCGAAGTCCCTCGAAGTCGGCCGTGATACGGTCGTCTTCGGGAGCCTGCGCGCGAAAGACGATATCGTGGTCGGCCGGGGCACGGAGATCAAAGGGGATGTAACGACCCGCAGCGGCACCGTCCGCGTCGGCCCGGGCGCGAAGGTCTGGGGCGATATCTCCGGGACGACCGTCGAACTCCACGAGAACGCGACGGTGGACGGAACAATCCGGGCCAGCGAGGAGATGCGGATGCACACTGAGACAGTGCTAGACCGGCCGGACGAGTCCGCTGCAGCAATGGCGGAGATGGCCGAATCGCTCGAAGCTGACACTGACACTACGGAGCCAGCCATCGAACGGAGCGATTCTGACGATACCGAGCCGGCGGCCGATACAGCCGACGACAACCCTGCCACTGTGGACAGTGCGACAACCGACGACGGAGATACAGACGGAGCGACTAGCAACGATACGTCCGAGGACAGTCCCGACGTCGAAGAGGCAGCAGAGTCCGCAGAGTAAGCGCTCGGACGCTATTTTGCGTGTGAAATCGAGCCACGCAGCTTCAGTTCTCAGTCGCCTCTGACACAGCCGCCGGCGGTGAAACGCCGTGTCCCGGCCCGTCGATATCGATACGCGGACCCGACGACATCGATGGCGGGCACTCCTCAAACAACAGGTGGCCGTCGAGGTCGACGTAGTCGAAGGCACCGAGCCCAGCGGCAAGGTGGGCACTCGTCGCAATCCCGGTTGCGCCTTCGAGCATACAGCCGAGCATACAATCGAGGGAAGCGGCCTCAGCGATGGCCGCAATCGCCGCTGCCCCAAGGAGCCCTGATTTTCCGAGTTTGACGTTGATCACGTCGGCGGCCCCATCACGAACCACAGCGGTCGCATCCGCCGGCGTGAATACGGCCTCGTCCGCGGCGACGGGGACCGAGAGTCTGTCGCGGGTCCTCGCGAGACCGCGGATATCGTCCTTCGGCGTCGGCTGTTCGACTAGGGCGAGGTCAACCCCGGCCGCCGTCACCTCGTCGACAAACTGCTCTGTGGCCTTCGGCGTCCAGCCCTGATTCGCGTCCACCGTAATCGTCGCGTCGGGTGCAGCGTCCGCGACCGCAACCGTTCGGGCAACGTCGTCGTCGATGGCCCCGCCGGTCTTGACCTTGATGTGGTCGAAGCCCGCAGTTGCGGCGCGCGTGGCTCGCTCGGCTGCCGCGTCAGGCGTAACTATCGGAACGGTGATATCGGTGGTAACTGATGCCGGCGCGCCGCCGAACAGTTCCGAGAGCGGGATACCGCGGTCGCGACAGTAGGCGTCGAGCAGTGCCGTCTCGACAGCAAACAGCGCCGAAACCGCTCCGGGCACTGCGGTCCGCACCTCGCCGACAAGTTCGCGGTAGTCAGCGAGTGGAGCCCCCTCAAGCATCGACGTTACCGACCGAGCAGTCGCCACGGCAGCTGCCTGCGTCTCGCCAGTCACTGGCGGTAACGGGGACCCTTCCCCGTGGCCGACAGTACCTGAGTCAGTCTCCACTGCGACGACCAGATTCCGTGCTTTCTCTCGGGTTCCGAGTGAGATTTCGAACGGCTCATCCAGTTCGTGCTCAAGCGGTTCGGCGGAGACGCGCTCGATACGAGTCATAGCGCCCCCAGAACGGCCGCAAGGAGTGTCTCCGGGCCGTCATCGTCGTAGATGTTCGCCGCTGGAAGCCCTGTTCTGGCGGTTTCCGCCTCCGGGTCGCCCCACGTGGAGAGGGCGGCGACTGTCGTTTCTGTGAGGTCGGTAATTGCGCGGCGTTCGGCCTCGACGCCGGCCACGGTGAGGTCGTCGAAGTGGGACCGGGCCTTCCGCGAGGGGTCGTCGGCTAGCACGACTGCATCGGGGGCCGCTCCGTGGAGCAACCCAAGCGTCACGCCACCGTATGCGGTGTGCGTGAGGGCGGCCTGTCCTTCGACGAACACGATATCGTGGTCCCTTGCGACATCGAGCACCATGTCCTCGACGACGCCCGAGACGAAGTCAGCCGGAACCCGGTCGATGACGACACCGCGGTCCGCGCCGACGAGGATGCCGGTCTGACCCGTTGCGACCCAGCCGGCGTCAAGTCCGGCATCGGTCGCCGCCCGGTACAGTTCGAAGGTCGTCGTTCGCTTCCCGACCGCACAGTCGGTCCCCATCGTCAGGACGACATCTGCGTCGGCCTCGTCCCCGCGACCATCACCAAGGGTCAGGTCAGATACGGACGGTGGTTTCCGGACATCAACGAGGTCGACACCGTGTTGCTGGGCGCGCTCGGTCCAGACTGGGCGCTCACTCAGGAAGACATGCAGGCCAGAGACAACATCACAGCCGCGCTCCATCGCGCGCTGGATGGCCTCAACCCACGCTTCTGGAAGGTCACCGCCAGCGGGCGCGACACCGATGACAAGGACGGCCGCGTCCGGAGCCTGATTCAGCGCTTCGGTGACGGTTTCGACGACCGGCACGTCGTCAGCAGCCGACCAATCGAGAGCCGCGCCGGCGTAGGAGCTTGGACACGTCGAGTCCACGACGGCTTGCACGTCGAACAGCTCTCCGTGCATAACGATACCGTTGGCCGTCTTCCCTTCCGGGTGTCCGAACTCCCCCTCTGCGAGTACAATGGCGGGCGTGTCTTCGTCGTATTTTCGCCGCAAGTCCATACTGATGCACACCGCGGGCGTGACTGACAAACCAGAGCCTTACATGTGTGGCATTGTTACCGTCGGTGGAGGACGACAACCCGTAATGAGAGCGAGAACAGGCGAGCGAGACCACGTCCCAGAACCCAGAAAGAATGGACACTGACAGCTCCGATATGACCGCTGCTCGGTCCAGCGGCGGCCTCCAGTTGACGCTCGAACTGGAGCATCCAGACTGCTGGATGCGGGAAGTGACGGCGGCCACTGCAGCCAGACTGCTGGTCAACGCTGCGTACTTAGTCGACGGGAAGGTCAAGGCCCACGTCGTCGCATACGCTGAGTCGGCAGCCGCGGTCAAGGCGCTCGTTGCGGCGACCCGAGCGTCGGACCACACTCATGCAGTCACGGAAATGGATACCCGCCGTAGTTTCGGCGGGATATCAGCACCGGTAAACAAAGCGACGCGGACGCTCCTCGTCGAATACGGCCCCGAAGAGAGCATCCACGACGCGCTGGTCTCACACGGGTTCATGAATCAGGAGCCGATCCGAATCCGCGACGGAACCGAGTACTGGACAGTCGCTATCGACGAATCGCGAGCGACGATACAGGAGAAACTCGACGCCGTGTGCGCACAGAAGGACGCGACGATAACCGTCACACAGATCACGTCGGCGACCACCGGTAGCAGGGAGCGGGACGGACTGGCTGTCCGGCAACTTTCCGACAGGCAGCGCGAGGTGTTCGAACTAGCCCGCAAACGCGGCTATTACGACTACCCGAGAGCGGTAAGCGGGAGTGAGCTAGCCGACGAACTCGGTATCGCGAAGACGACGTTTCACGAACATCTCCGGAAAGTCGAGGCCACGCTTCTCGGTCCCAGCGGCACTGACCGAGACTGATGGCAGTAGAGCCGCGCAGGCCGTAGTTTGGTTTGGCAAGTCTGTGGTCACAGAATCGGCGTCACACAGCTGCTCCTCGCTTGTGACGACAGGCGCGACTGAGCGCTACTGTACCCCGAGTTCCGACTCCAGTTCATCGACAACGTCCTGCAGCATCGATGCGAGTTCATCGTTCGGCGGCAGCCGATACAGCGGGCCGGAGATGTCGAGTGCGCCGAGAACGCCGCCGTGTGGGGCGGTGACCGGCACGCCGACCGACCGAA
The DNA here is from genome assembly GCF_011440255.1 of Haloarcula sp. JP-Z28. Lineage (NCBI taxonomy): Archaea > Methanobacteriati > Methanobacteriota > Halobacteria > Halobacteriales > Haloarculaceae > Haloarcula > Haloarcula sp. JP-Z28. The sequence continues at coordinate 10,140 of NZ_JAAOHT010000054.1, forward strand.
GCCCCTCGACTGCCTCCTGGTCGTTCACCGAGTACCCGCGCTCTTCCGTGCGGGCGATGTCTTCCAGAAGCGTCTCTCGGTCGGTGACCGTGTACTCTGTCTCAGCGGGCAGTCCCCACCGGTCGAGAATCTCGTTGACTCGGGTCTCCGGCAACGCGGCGAGGATCGCCTTCCCGACTGCCGAGTTGTGCAGGTAGTAGTACCGGCCCACCTGGAACCCTTTCGACGGGACGTTAGCGACGACGTTGAACAGCGTTATCGCACGCCCGTACTCTTCGATGGCAAACGTGACCTCCTCACCACAGCTATCGGCGAGTTCGTGTGTTTCGCGACGGGCGACCTCGTACCACTCGTTCCGGGTTCGAGCGCCTTCCCCGAGGTGGAACAGCTTCATGCCGAGTCGGTACTGCTCGCCTCGTTTGACCAGATACTCCTGGTCTAGAAGTGTCTTGAGGTGGACGTGAATGGTGCTCGTCGAGAGGTCCAGCCGGTCCGCAAGCTCACTCATTCGAGCCTCCCCCAGCTCGTTTACCGCATCGATGATTGCGAGGGAGGTTTCGGTCGTCTGGAGACGACGACCGCTAGAGCTATCCATACTACTGTGAACTTGATACCGATATAAAAAAGTCCGGTCATAGTGGAACAGATTCGGTGAATATTATTCCAGAATATGATGTCTATTGGGTGTCTGATTACTATGAGTTATATTTTGCAGAAATGTGCATGAAATTAGTATCTCTCCCTTCAATTTGGGCTATATACAGGGTCGATACGTCTCCCAAAATCCAGTAGAAGTGGACTTTTATATATTTACAGCGCTCGTGACGAGATGAGACTTTACCAGAGGCGGCTCCAATGATTTGTTACCGGTGAGTTAGCTATTATCATGAACTTTTGCGTGTGTATCTGACGAGGCACAGAATGTATGTCAGACACGGATAGTGGCGATGGGACAGAGATCGAAGAGATCTCCGGCCCGGATGTCGAAGCAATCGAGTTCTACGGCGGACGGTGGATGAGTGTTATTCCCATAGGGTTGTTTATCCTGTGGGCGATTGTCCAGAGTGGCCTGTTCGGTATCGGGGATACGACTGGACTCGTCGCGGGAATGCTCGTGGCGCTCATCGTCGGGATGTTCTTCGCCAAAGGGGACTGGAAGAACTACGCGAACACCATCTTCGATGGGATGACGAAGCGAGTCGCCGCGACGGCGGTCGTCGCGTGGCTCTGGGCAGGAATGTTCTCGAACACGCTCCAGGCAGGCGGCTTCGTCGGCGGGCTTGTCTGGGCAGCGAACGCGGCCGACGTCGGGGGCGCGCTGTTCCCGGCCGCCACGTTCATCCTCGCAGCGTTGTTCACGACCGGTATCGGAACCGGCTACGGCGCAGCAGTCGCCTTCTCGGCGCTGTTCTTCCCGGCTGGTATCCTGCTCGGTGCGAACCCGGTGTTGCTGTTCGGGGCAATTCTCTCCGGGGCCGTCTTCGGGGACAACCTCGCGCCAGTCAGCGATACGACGATCGTGAGCGCGGTGACCCAAGACGCTGATATTGGCGGCGTCGTCGCCTCGCGGTTCAAATACGCCGTTGTTGCGGCGGTACTGGCGCTTGCGGCGTACGTCTTCGCCGGAAACGCGATGAGCGGGCTGAACATCTCCCAGCAAGCACAGGACCTGTTCGTTCAGAATAGCGAACCGGCAGGATTGCTGCATCTCATTTCCATGCTCGTCGTCATCGTGACGGCAGTCATGGGCCGACACATTGTCGAAGCGATCTCGTGGGGACTCATCGTTGCGGTTGTCTTCAACGTCGTCTTCGGTCTCGCACCGCTGAGTGACGTGTTGCTGTTCAAGGTTCCCGAAACGTCAGCAGCCGCGAGCTGGGCCGGCGGACTACCAATCGCGGAAGTCGTTGCGGCAGAGAACGCCGGCGTCACCGGCTCTATCTACAACGGTGCAGCCGGCTTCTTCCCGCTAATCGTGCTCGTGTTGCTCATCGTCGCCGGGTCAGAGATTATGATCCGTGGCGGTGGCTTCGAAGCGATACAGGAATGGCTGCTTGAAAACGTCGCAACGGGCGTCCGAAAGGCCGAGACGACGATGGTGGTCGGCACCGCTCTCGTCAACTCGATGATCACGATCAACACGGCGGCAGAAATCGCGATTGCGCCGTACATCGCCCGCATCGGCCAGCGGTACAATATCAACAGCTACCGCCGGGCGAACATCCTCGACGCGAACACCTCGGCACTCGGATACATCTTCCCGTGGGGCGGTGGCGTCCTCATCGGCTTCGCGACGCTACAGGGTCTCCCGGGACAGTACGAGTGGTTCACCAGTGCGATGATTGTCAACCCCGTGCAGGTGTGGCCGTACGTCTTCCACGGCTGGTTCCTGTTCGGCGTATTCCTCGTTTCCGCGCTGACCGGCTTCGGGCTCGAGTACACCACTGACCGCAAATCCAAGGATGTGACCCGTCTATGAGTATGTTCAGCAAGTTCCTCACCGGGATGTCCTTCAGGTCGACCACGCCGACGTTCGAGGCGGGCGAAGAGATAGAAGTGTACGTCACCGAACTCGACGAGGAATCCGGCGAGTTGGTCGCACAGGTCGGCGAGACTCGCCTTCACTTCGAAAACGGCGAGGCAGATATCGTTGGCTGTCGTGTGCTCGCGAAGGTCGAATCGTTCGACGACGGCGAGCACCGCGGCCGTGTCACTCACAGAAAGACGCTGTCTCAAGGGTCGTTCTAGGAGTGCCACAGAGAGCCGAGCAGCCACTGAATCAGTATCGCGCGGTCAAATAAACCGATATAATACATTCACAACACTATGAGCAATTCACTATATTCCACAGCACGACAGGACAACCAGACGACTATCGTCCCCAGCACGGACATCGAAGCGACCGTCCAGATGGCGGACCTCGTTCCGGCCATCGAGGCCGCGTTCGCCGCATACGAAAACGACACGGCGCAGATGCCGCCGAAGTCCTACATCGACCTGCCACAGCACAACGGTGACTTCCGGTCGATGCCGGCCTACCTCGAAACGGACGACTGGGAAGCGTCGGGCATCAAGTGGGTGAACGTGCACCCGGACAACCCCGACGAGTTCGACCTGCCAACCGTGATGGGGACGCTCGTGTACACGGACCCCGAGAGCGGCTTCCCGCTTGCGGTGATGGACGCGACGACACTGACCATGAAGCGGACCGGTGCGGCCGCCGCCGTGGCGACGGACCACCTCGCCGTCGAGGACGCGACCTCGCTCGGCATCATCGGCGCTGGCGTCCAGTCCTACACGCAACTGGAGGCCATTTCCCAGGTGCGACCGATAGAGTCCGTCATCGTCAGCGACCTCGACGACGACCGTGTCCAGCGGTTCATCGACACCTTCGGCGACGAGTTCGACGTCCGAGCAGGCACGATTTCGGAGGCCGCCCAGTGTGACGTCCTGTCGACGGTCACGCCGGTCGAAGACCCCATCGTCACGCTTGAGGACCTCGGGGAACACACCCACGTCAACGCCATGGGTGCCGACGCCGAAGGGAAGCAGGAACTCCACACGGAGGTCATCCGCGAGGCGACCCTCGTCATCGACGACTTCGAACAGACGACCCACTCCGGCGAGATAAACGTCCCCTGGAGCACGGGCGAAATCGGCGAGTCGGATATCGACGCCGAACTCGGCGAGATCGTCGTCGGGAACGCGCCGGGCCGTGACGACCTGTCCGGGATTAGCGTCTTCGACTCGACCGGTCTCGCGATTCAAGACATTGCTGCCGCGCGTATCGTGTACGAATCGCTCGGTGACGACAGCGGACACCGCCTCGAAATGGTGTAATCCCGGCGGTTCACGGCGTCGGTTGGTCGTTCATCCGTCGCTATCGAGTGCCGGAGTGTCGATGTGGCACACAGTTGCGGCCCGAGACATTTGTATGGGCCCTGCGATGAGCGGGTATGCGACGCGTCATCATCGATACGGACACCGCGGGCGACGACACACAGGCGATTCTCCTTTCCTGTCTCAGTGACCGAGTTACCGTCGAAGCTATCACGGTCGTTGCCGGGAACGTGCCCTTCGACAGAGAGGTCGAGAACGCGAAGTACACGCTCGAACTCGCCGATTCCCTCGACGTGCCCGTCTACGAAGGGGCGAGACAGCCGCTTCTCAAGGAGTTCGAACACGCGGCGTATATCCACGGCGAGGACGGCCTCGGCGGCGACCTGTTTCCCGAAACGGACATCGAATCAGCGAGCGGATTTGGACCAGATGAGATCGTCGACCGCTGTCGGGCAGCCCCTGGCGAAATCACGCTGCTCTGTATCGGACCGCTGACCAATCTGGCGCTGGCGTACGCCCGCGAGCCTGAACTTCCGGAGCTTGTCGATGAGGTGTGGGTGATGGGCGGGAACGTCAACTGTGAGGGGAACGTCACTCCTGCCGCGGAATTCAATCTGTGGGTTGACCCCGACGCTGCCAAACGCGTGTTCGACGCCTTCGAGGTGACGCTCGTCGACTGGGGCGTGTGTCTTCGAGACGCAGTGTTTGGCTCCTCCGAGTTCGAGGCGGTGTCGGCGTTCGACACTGAACTGGCGTCGTTCTTCGAATCGGTAACCGAGCAGGCCCGGGCGTTCAACAGCGAGGGCCCCGACGACCCCGGATGGACGGCACTCCCGGACAGCGTCACCGCCGCGCTGCTGGCGTATCCGGAACTCCGCGAGGCGGTGTCGACGTACCACGTCGCGGTGGACGACCGCGACGGGCTCACCCGCGGGTACACCAGCGTCGACGTCAACGGTGTGACCGACGGGGACCCGAACACCCATGTCGTAGAATCCGTCGACAGCGACGCCTTCCAGTCCGTCATGTACTCGCTGCTCCAGTCCCGGGACCCTGACAGCGGCATCGCCGAGTGAGTCATACTGCCGGCTGTAAGTCTGTGAAGAATATCGCCACTTCGGGGTGGCGAATCTCTTGAAATAGTTACAGCCGGCAGTATCAGGAGCGGCGTCGAACACGATAGGAGCAAGATGTGTGTCGTAATTGCCGCTGTGGGAGACCTGTGGCGCCAGTCCTGTTGTCGCGTGTTGTCCCTGGTTTTTACTGGGGCCGGCGGGATGTCAGGGTATGACGCTCACAGACCGACTCGACCAGTATCTCCGGACAGCGGGACTCGAAGCCGTCTGGTTCGCCCGACCGAACTCCTTCGCATGGCTCACAGGGGGAGGCGACAATGTCGTCGACCGGGAGGGTGACATCGGCGTCGCCGCCGCGGGCTACGACGGCGACGGCGTACGGGTCGTCGCCAATAACATCGAAGCGCCGCGGCTCCGTGACGAGGAACTCGACGGCGATGTGACCGTTGCGACGTTCGACTGGCACGCGGAGTCACTGGCCGAGGCTGTTGCTGATGCGAGTCCGGCCCCGGCGGCGGCTGATTTCGATGTCCCCGGCTTCGAGTCAGTCGACGCCACACAACTCCGACAGCCGCTGACCGAGACCCAGATGAAGCAGTGCCGTGACCTCGCGCGAGACACGGCTGAAGCAGTCGAGGCTGTCGCGCGGAAAGTCGAACCCTCGCATACCGAACTCGATGTGACCGCGGTGCTTCGACAGAAGCTCGAAGGCCGGGGCATCGCCACGCCCGTCGTGCTCGTTGGCAGCGCCGAGCGGGCGCAATTATACCGCCATTACACCTCGACTGACACTGAACTCGGCGACTACGCGCTCATATCGGTGACCGTCCAGCGAGACGGGCTCCACGTCAGCACCACCCGGGCGGTCGCGTTCGACCCGCCGGAGTGGCTCATGGAGCGAACCCACAAGGCCGCCCGCGTCGAGACCACTGCGCTGGCCGCGACACAGGTGGTCGGTCAGGGTGGCGGCACAGCGGGCGACGTGTTCGACGCGATTCAGGACGCCTACGCCGCGGTCGGCTGGGAGGGTGAGTGGCAGAACCATCATCAGGGCGGCGCAACGGGCTTCGCCGGCCGTGAGTGGATCGCCACGCCTGGACATGAGGGCGAGGTCGCGTTGCCACATGGGTACGCCTGGAACCCGACCATCGACGGGACAAAGAGCGAAGACACGTATCTCGTCTCCGACGACGACATCGAACTGCTGTCCGGGACCGGCGACTGGCCGACTGAGACGGTTTCGGCGGTCGGCTACGACCTCGAACTGCCGCGACACACGGTGCTAGAGTTGTAGCGGTACTGGGTCCCCCATTGCCCGGCAAGGGTAAGAAGTTTACAACGGGTGTTGTATGAACCCGTGGATTTAAGCGACGTGTCAGGCTACCCCTGTGTATGACCGCAGCGCGCGCCTGGTGGAAGGAAGCAGTCGTCTACCAGATCTATCCCCGGAGCTTCAACGACAGCGACGGCGATGGCGTCGGCGACTTGCAGGGCATCATCGAGCGCCTGGATTACGTCGCCGACCTCGGCGTCGATGTCATCTGGCTCAACCCGGTGTATGACTCTCCCCAGAAGGACAACGGCTACGACATCAGCGATTATCAGACCATCTACGACGAGTTCGGGACGATGGCCGACTGGGAAGCGCTGGTTGAAGAGGTCCACAACCGGGATATGCGGCTCGTCATGGACCTCGTCGTCAATCACACGTCGGACCAGCACGAGTGGTTTCGGAAATCCCGCCAGCGCGACCCGGAGTATGAGGACTATTACATCTGGCGCGAGGGCGGGACAGATGAAGACGGCGACCCCGTGCCGCCGAACAACTGGGAGTCCTTCTTCGGGGGCTCCGCGTGGGAGTACGACGAGGAGCGCAGCGAGTACTTCCTCCACCTGTACGACACCTCACAGCCGGACCTGAACTGGCGCAACGATTCGGTCCGGACGGACATCTTCGACACCATCGAGTGGTGGCTGGAGAAGGGCATCGACGGCTTCCGGATGGATGTCATCAACCTTCTGTCGAAAGTCGAGGGGCTGCCCGACGGCGACCCGGACAGCGAGTGGGTCGGCGCCGAGCATTTCATCGACGGCCCGGAGATGCTGTCGTACCTGACGGCGTTAGATGAGGAAGTGCTATCGAACTATGACGTGATGACCGTCGGGGAGATGCCACAGCTCACCGTCGAATCGGCTCTCGAGTACGCCGACACAGACGGCCCGCTGGACATGGCGTTTCACTTCCAGCACACGAAACTCGATTACGCTGACGGCGAGCGGTGGTCTGTCGGTGACTGGAGCCTGCCGGAACTGAAGCGTATCATCGGCCGCTGGCAGGACGGGCTGGCGGCGGACGGCTGGAACACGCTGTACTGGGAGAACCACGACCAGCCGCGGAGCGTTTCCCGCTACGGCGACCCCGAGAACTATCGCCGGGAATCCGCAAAGCTACTCGGAACGTTCATCCTCACGCTCCGTGGCACGCCATACGTCTATCAGGGGCAGGAACTCGGGATGACGAACGCCGACTGGGAGACGATGGACGACCTCCGCGACGTGGACGCGATCAACCACGCACGGGAACTACTCGACCGAGACGGGGTCGAGGAGTACGATGACGTGAAAGATATCGTCGGCTACCGGACCCGCGACAACGCTCGAACGCCAATGCAATGGGACGACTCGAAAAACGCCGGTTTCACCGACGGCGACCCCTGGATTCAGGTCAATCCGAACTACAGAGAGATCAACGCTGCCGACCAGCAAGCCGATGTGGATTCCGTCTACAGCTACTACCAGCGGCTCATCCAGTTGCGCGCCGACAGGGACGTGCTGGTGTACGGGGACTACACCGACCTGCTCCCCGACCACGAAACTGTCTTCGCCTTCACACGGTCGTTGTCGGCGGACTCGGGAACCGAGCGAATCCTCGTCGTCTTGCATTTCGACGACGCAACGGAGACCCTCGACCTCCCGGTCGAGTACGCCGATGCGACGCTGCTCGAGGGCAACTACGACTGTGACGACACGGACCCGGGAACGGTGACGCTCGCGCCGTACGAGGCTCGCGTCTACGAGCTATTCGACTGAGCACGTCCTCCCTCGCCTACTCCCAGCGTAACGGTCGTCACGAGGCACAGATTGAAGACTCGCCCGTTCCAGCACGTGATATGTATCTCGCTGACGAGACCTGGCCGGACCTCGACGACTATTTCGAGACGGAGTCGCTCGCGCTCGTCCCGCTCGGATCGACCGAACAACACGGGCCGCACCTCCCGCTGGCGACCGACCACCTCATCGGAGAAGCCTTCGCCCGGGAAGCCGCCGACAGGACTGGCTACCTCTGCACCCCGACGATCAACGTCGGCGTGAGCCCCCATCACAGGCAGTTCAACGGGACGATGTGGGTCGACGCGCCGGTGTTTCGTGACTACGTCGAATCGTTCACTCGGAATCTGGCGTACCACGGCATCGACCGGGTCATCTACGTGAACGCCCACGGCGGGAATATCGAGCACCTCCGGGAGGTCGGCCGCCGGCTCCGGGACGATGAAGTGCTGTACGCTATCGAGTGGATGTGGGACGAGAGCATCCCGGACCTCGTGGACGACCTGTTCGAGCAGAACGGGCCACACGGCGGGCCGAAAGAGACGGCCATGATTCAACACCTGCGCTCCGAACTGGTTCACGCCGACCGCCTCGAAGACGCACGGGACGGCGGGATTCCGAGCGTCGAGGCGGCAGAGACAAACAAATACGGCTCACGGACCTTCTACGACGCCGCCGATAACACCGACAACGGCGTTCTGGGCGACCAGACGGACGCGACGGCCGAGAAGGGCGCGGAGATGTTCGAGGCCGCGACCGAACAGCTTGTCAGGCTCTGTGAGTGGCTGGACGCGCAGGCGTTCGACGACCTCCTGCCGGAGCCACACGTCTAAGCCTGACGCCGTGGGGGCGAGTCCCAACGCTCGCTTGGCAGGTGGCTTTTTGCGACGGGCGGATGTACGATGGGTATGGCCCTCCTCCTGTTTCCCGGAATGCCCGGCGCTATCGAACTGGTCATTCTCCTCGTCATGATGGGACTGTTTCTCGTCGTTCCCCTCGCACTCATTGTCGCCGCGTACCTGTTCGGGAAGCGCCGCGGCAGAGCCGAAGTGAGCGACCGAGCCGAATCCTGACCAATCGCCAGACGGCGGCCAATCGGCGCGTTACGGCTCTCTCGCCGCGAATCGACTCGTTTATCGGTCCCACCCTATGAGGGTGATGTGTGTCCCCACCGAGTCCCCATCCGGAGTCGCTTCGTAGCCGAGCGTTCGAAATAACGGTCGATGACGGACGAGAGACCTTCAACGCGCTCAGTATCGAGCACGCCGACTGTGAGACGGAGTGGATTATCTCCGACACAGTGTGTGCGCTCGAAAATATGCGGTAACTGTACGCTGTTGTGTTGTGGCGCTACGGTAGCGAACCGTACTGCGTCGGACCGCTGACACGCTGTGACCGCACAGACGCTCTTCTTGTGCTTCACTCCGCAGAGAGCCGTCGCCAGACTGGCATGAACACACCGTAGAACGAGCCAAAGAACAGGACAACAGCAACGATAGCTAATTCGCGCCCCTCCACGCCGAAGACATCATACAGGGTTCGGAGAACGATGATAACCCCGAGTCCCCAGATAGCGAATGCCGTTTGCTCTTTCCAAGACATCCCCCTCCTACGGAACACACGCTGTCTCCACAACAGACGGTATCAAACCCTGTGGTTCAAATACGATGGCGGAATGCCGCGTAGAAAGCAGTGCCACACGGCCCATGTCGTCAGACGGACCACTGCTAGACCAGATGATGTGGCCATGTCCGGCCAGACAAAAGTCCGCTACCCAGATTACTCGGTCGGAACAGGACCGGTCCCGAGGACATCTCGGACTGCACTCTCGAACTCCTGGCGGTCGGAGAAATACGGCACGTCGACGTCCTCAAGCACCGTTGCCAGTTCCTGCGGGCCGTCGGGCGTCCGAACCGTCGTGTCACCCTCGCGGTCGACGATAGTGCTGTGTTCGATGCCCCAGGTGAGCCGGGCCGAGACGCGGGAAAGCGGCGCACCGGTAACGTCAGGTCCGTCGCCGAGTTCGACAGCCGGCTCCTCCGCGTCCTCGCTTTCGTCGTCGCTCATACCCGAACAGTGCCCGTGGGTCCGATTAGTGCTTTCGGAACGGCTCGCGTATCTGTCGGACTGCGTACGCGCGTGCCCGCGTCATGCATCTGTCTGACGGGTAGTTTTATCGGATGTAGCAGTAGTGTACTGCATGACTAGTCTCACCGACGTGTACGAAGGAGAGGTTGGACGCGTCGCATCGCGTCGCCAGCAACTCGTCGGGACGGCTCTGTTTCTCGTTGGTGTTGCCGGACTCGTCGGGGCAATCGCACTCGCAACGACCGCCGTCGGAAACAGATACGGGCTGGACGCTTACGCAGCCAGGCGAGTCGCCGGCATCATCGCCGGGCTCGGGCTGCCGTCGGTTATTCTCGGCGTGTTCGCGGTATTGCCGGCCAGTCGTCGAATCCGGTTGACTGCGCTCGGCGGAACAGGTGTCGCGGCGGGCGGCGTCGGCCTGTTCCAGTCGCTGTACCCCTACAGCTGGACCAGCAGCGACCCGCTGCTGGCACTGCTTACCGGCGTCGTCTACTTCGCTGGTATCGTAACGACGTTCTGGTGCCTGTTCGCGTCGCTTGCGACGTTCAAGACGCGAAACGACCCCGGTGGGACGGCACGCATGGAGGTGACCGAGGAAGGAACGATTCGCCTCGTCGAAGAAGCCCGAACGCTCCCGGGGCTGGGCGGCATCGGATTTTTCGGACAGGACCCGGACGGCACAGTCGAGACGCAGACGAATCGGCCGGGGACGGGTACCGAGGGCGCTGTCAGCGACGGCGGGACCGGACAGCGCTCGAACGATACACGCAGGGCCAACAGCCGCCGTCGGCAACCGACGGGGGACACGCAGTCTGACCGCAGCACGCGGTCCAATCGACAGTCGGGCAGCGGTACAGCGACGGAGCGACAGTCGGGCCGTCAGGCGAACACTCGTTCGAGCACCGGTCAGCAAACCACCGCCTCAAGTGGAGCAGACCAGACCGGCCCCTCCGAGAACACACTCGACCCGAGAATAGCTGAGGCAGGCCCGGAAGCAACGCCGTCGGCTGACGGCGGTACGGCGACGACGGGACGCGATGCGATCACCGAGACGGCGGTCCATCAGGGCGAACCAGACACATACTGCGGGAACTGCCGGCATTTCGAGTATGTGATGCAGGACGGCGACATCGAGCCGTACTGTTCGTTCCACGGCGAAGTCATGGACGACATGGAAGCCTGCTCGGCGTGGGTTCGAAACGACTGAGACGGTCGACACGCCGATTTTATTGTTCGTTCCACACTACACGGCAACACGGAGAGAGAACGGCCCGGGCGAAACCGGGTGTTTAACACGGTCGGCAAGCAAACGGTGGTACTACAATGGAGTTTTGCGACGAATGCGGTTCGATGATGAAAACGGACGACGAGCGCTGGGTCTGTGGTAGCTGCGGCTACGAAAAGGCTCGAAACGCCGAGGCCGAACAGGAGATGGCCGTCACCACGCAGGGCCAGGAGGAGTCGGAAGTCGTCGACACCTCCGAGGTCGATGCCGAAGACATGGGGCCGACGACGGGCGCTCGCTGTCCCGAGTGTGGCAACGAGCGGGCCTTCTACGAAATGAAGCAGATCCGCGCGGCCGACGAGTCCGAGACTCGGTTTTTCACCTGCACCGAGTGCGAACACAAGTGGCGAGAGGACGACCACTGAGGCCAGCCCGTGCCCACTGACCCCGCGTACCCGGACGTACCCGCTGACCAGTTACGCGATGGCGGCTGGGAGCTCGTCGACGAGAGCGTCGAAATAGTCTTTCAATTACCGACGGCCCGCGTCGAGGGGGCGACGAAGGTGTACGATGCTGCCGAGACGCGTGAGGCCGTCCGGGACGCAATCGGGCTCGACCACCAGTGGCGGTTCTTTTTCGCGACCGCACTATCGTTTACCCCGCCGCTTGCGCCGGGCATCGGACCGGCGATGATTCTCCCGACAGTCCGCTCAGAGGCCCAGTCAGCCTTCGCCGATGAACTGGCCGACAGGGGGTTCGAGTCCATCGAGCGCGGGCGGAGAGAACGAGTCCGCGTGGACAGCGGCGACCGAGCGCGGCTCCGGACCTACAGCGCCGAACTCGATCTCGAAGCGATCGACGCGACGCTGTCGATTACCGGCTGGGTTGGCGTCTGGCACGGCGACGGGTTCCGTATCGCCGCTGGGGCGTATCCCGACCGGTCGCTGGCGACCCTCTTGAGTGTGGAAAATCCGCCTGAACCGCTCCGGCGGACGCCGTCGGACTACCGGGCCGAACTGCTTTCCCTCATTCGCGCCGTGGCGTAATCGCCAGGAGCGCGCCGTCGAGGAACAGTTGGATCGGCCCGAGACCGAGTCGGTTTGCAAGCGAACTCGGAACGGCGTCCGCGCCGAGGCGGGCAACGGGCGCTCCGCGAACGCGGATTTCAGCCGTCAGTCCGGCAGCGGCCAGCGCCGCGGCGGCGTCCCGTCCTCCGACCAGTCGATCCCGCCAGAGATCGAGCGCCGCCCCGAACGACGGGAAGTCGACGGCGACGAGGTCGTCGTATCCGCGGACGGTGAACGCGACCCCGTCCCGCTCGACGGTCAGGTCGGCGTCGACGAGGAGGTCCGGCTTTCGCTCGATCAGGTCGAACAGATCACCGACCGCCTTCGTCGTGGTGACCACTGTCAGTCGTTGTCGCGTGTCGTGATAGTCAGCGTGCCGTCGACCCGCCAGCGAGCGTGCTCGGCGTCCTCGCCGGCCTTGCTCGGGACATCGACTTCCATGTCGTCGAAGTCGTACGTTATTTCGGCATTGCGGCCAGTCAGGCGGTCGTAGAGCCCGATTGCGAGGTCTGGCCAGGTTGTCGTCTCCATCGGCGTCTCTGATTCGCTCATGCAGTATACCATACGCACTCCTACATGTTTAAAGTCGACCCCAACAACAGGGGGTGAGCAGACCGACGGAGGCCGTCAGGGCCGCCGCGCGAATGTCAGGTATCCGGTGTGACCGACGCCACCGGTCGATGGGCGGGAGCCGCGGTCGTCGAAGTCCATCTCCCGCTGGATGGTGTCAAGCGTTTCGACGCCGTCGAGGCCGACCTCGGTGGCCGCTGCGACGACTTCGCGCGTGTTCTCCACGAACGGGGAGTACACCGCCAGCGACCCGCCGCGGTCCAGCAGCGTAGGCGTTCGCTCGACCACGGTCGGTGCGTCTTCGGTGTCGAGTGTCAGCACGTCAAAGCCCGAGAGGTCGTCGAGGTCGTCCGTAATGTCACCGGTCCGGACCTCGACGGTATCAGCGACGCCGGCGATCTCCATGTTCTGGCGCGCTACCTCGGCGAACTCTGGGTCCTGCTCGTAAGTAACTACGTCAGCGCCGATACGGCCCATGTACGCGCTGAGGATGCCGGTCCCGGTCCCGGCATCGAGGACACGGTCCGCAGCGGCTACCCCGGTCTTGCCGACGACCAGCCCCACGTCGCGGGGCATCATCGGCGCGCCGGTGCGTTCGAGGTGGGTAAACAGGTCCGGGCCGCGGAGTCGACGGACGGTGAAGCCGGTCCCCAGATGCGTCTCGACGACATCGCCCGGTTCCACGTCTTCGGGCACTTCCAGAATGCCGAGGTCGGATTCGAACCGCTCGCCGGGGTCCAGCAGGTACTCGCGGTCTTCGTGGACGAAGAGGTACGCCACGTTACTCCAGTTCGTCGACCGCGTCCGCGAGGTCGCCGTCGTTGGCTTCGAGCGCCTCTCGCGCGGTGTCTTCGTCAACGCCGGCCCGCATCGCGACGAGTTCGACGTCGTCCTCGTCGACGCCGGCGTCGCTGCCACTCTCGTCGGCGTCGTCGGCCGCGGCCGAGCCTTCGCCGGAGCCGAGTTCGCGGCTCTCAGGCTCGCCGACGACCTGATACGTTTTCTGGCCCTGGGCTTCCATGAGCTGGACCTCCGCGTCGTCGAAGACGAGTTCCTCGTCAGGTGTTCGGATAATTACTTCCTGCGCATCGATGTCCTCCATGTCGATGCCCATCTGTTCCATCATCTGCTTCATCTTGCGCGGGTTCATCCCGCCGCCTCCGCCAAACATACGTAGGACTGGCGGGGCAGGGCAGAAAAGCGTAGCGACCCGGACTCGGACCGACGTTTGTCGCGGGACAGGCCCGTCGACCGGACGAAACCGGCACACACCCACGGCTTCGTAACGATTCTAAGGCTCGCCCGTGCATCCCCGCCGTGTCACTACTGTCGATCTTCGCCACGGCGATCCTCCCGGTCGTCGCCGTCGCTGCGGCGGGCTTCGCGCTCGGCCGACTGCAAGGCACCGACCCCGACGCGCTCAACACCATCACGGTGTACGTCCTCGCACCGGCGCTCGTCGTCCACAGCCTGACCACGTCCTCGCTGGCCGGCGACACGATTCTGAGCGTCGTCCTCGCCGTCGTGTTGTTCACCGCCGCAATGGTCCTCATCGCAGAGGGTGTCGGTCGCCTCACGGGCCACTCGGAACCCTTGCTGGGCGCGTTTGTCCTCGTGTCTATCTTTCCCAACACCGGGAACTACGGCATTCCACTGGCGGATTTCGCCTTCGGTGCGACGGGGCGGAGCACGGCCGTCCTCGTGACCGCACTGCAGGGCGTGTTGCTCTACACCGTCGGCATCTACATCGCCGCGCGGGGCAGCGGCGGCAGCCCGCTGGCGGATATGCGTCGCGTGTTCGGTGTACCGCTCATCTACGCCGTCGTCGTGGCGCTGGCACTCCGGTGGTTCGGCGCAGTACCGCCGACGGAGTCGACAGTGATGCAGACGCTGGAACTGCTTGGCAACGCGTCGATTCCAGTGATGTTGCTCATCCTCGGGATTCAACTCTCGAACGTCGACGGGAACAGCGACTTCCAGTCCGTCGGTATCGCCAGCGCATTGAAACTCCTGCTCGCGCCAGTGTTCGCGTTCGCCGCAGTGCTCGTAGTCGGGTTCCAGAACCAGACGGTCGCGCGGGTCGTCGTGCTACTGCTGGCGACGCCGACCGGCGTGACGACCATCATCCTCGTTGGCGCGTTCAGCCATGGGACAGGGGACCAGTCGCCGAGCGAACTCGTCAGTGCAACGGTGTTCCTGACGACCATCGCAAGTGCCGTAACGGTCACGCTGCTAGTGTGGCTACTGCAGTCGGGACTGGTGCTGTGACTACTCTTCCCAGTATATTCTGATCTCGTCAGCGGTAATATCGACAAAGTGATTCGAGCCGCTGCTGACCGCGAACCGACCGATATTCCGTTCGATAGTCCGGCTGGGACCGCCAGCGACCGCGACGGTAATCGTGTATGTTCCGGTCGCACCGATGGTCGGGTCATACTCGGCGGACTCGCCGGCAACCAGCGTCTCCGTCTCATCGAGCACCGTCGCTTCGTCCCGTGTGATGGTGAGTGTGACAGTCTGTTCACTGTCCGTGTCGTTGTCGATGATAAACAGGATCGGGTCGTCGGGGGCGGGCGTTACTGTCGGTGTCGGCGTGTCCTGCGGTGTTTCGGTAACGGGTGCTGTCGACTGTTCCGCTGGCGTCGCTGTGGCTGTCGGTGTCGTCGAGCCGTTCGTCGCCGTGTCGTCACCGGGCGCAACACAGCCGGCGACTGGGGAGAGCGCGAGCGCGGCGAGGAGGGTGCGGCGGCGCATATCGCTCGTCCCGACGGGAGCAGCAAATGCTTTTTGTCATACGGGATGGTGTCGAGCAGGGCCGGAGAGTCCCAACCCCGGGGTCGGCACGTACCGGGCGGTCACGACGCCACTCCGTCTCAGTCCTCTGCGCCCTGCCGGACTTTCACGGCCATCCCCGTCTCGAAGTCGTCCATGCCGCTGCCGGGCAGTTCCGCGCGGCCGACGGCGAGCAGATAGCCGTCTTCGTGGACGACGAGGGCTTCGTCGCCCGGACGGAGGGCGCTGTCGGCGGACTGCACAAACTTCGCGAAGGCGTTGCGGCCCTCGCGGATGAACGGCTCGCTCTCGTCGCCAACGACCACGCGGTGTCGCGGCCCGTCGAATGCATCAAGGAGCCGGTTCCCGCCGGCGAGTCCGAGCCGAAAGCGCCCGTCGTCGCCGTACGTAGCGATCCGGCCATCCGTGGCATGGACCTGCCGCGGACGGCCGGAGCTGGTGTGTGTTACGTCGAGGGTATCGGGACCTGCGAACAGCGCCGTCCCGCCGCCACCGCCGAACTGGTAGTCGGCTGCACGCCGGAGCCCGCGGAACTCATCGTCACTCATTGCCCGTGTTCGATGCCGGGTGATAAACCGCCTTTCGGTTCCGTCCGTGCCACTATCCAGTGGAATCCGAAACGAAATGTGTGCCAGACCGTGGCTGCCCGAACCACGGCCGACAGAAATTGTGTGGCGATGTTGAGTGCCACTCCCCCCGGTCCGTTCCGAATCAGCGGTCCGGCCCTCTGGGTGACAGACTCGAACCGGAATGCCAGTGGTTCGCTCCGTCACTCGCCCCGGCCCGAGTGTGCGGGGCGTGTGCCTCTGTATCCAATCCGTGTCGGAGGTCCGACGACGATGCCTGGAACTGCAGTGGGTCTCTATCTCGCGCCTGGTCCGTGACGAGCAGCCGCGAGGGTGTACCGACACGCCTCAACACGTGGCAACATGCTGTCGCTATGACCCAACTGGTCGGGGGCACTACGAGGGGATGTATGTACTGCTTCAGTTGTGCAGGTGGGCCCGAAATACCGTGCTGCCGAGCTGGAGCGGTGGCGTTTCGCAGGAGAAATATGGGTATTGCTGTCCTGTCCCATACTTTCCTCCATCGGTTTTGGGGAAATTTATACCGGATGACTTCTTAGGGATTGGTGATATGGCTACAGACACGCGAAAAGTAATGCTGGGCGCTCTGCTGCTGGCGATCAGCAGCGTGCTCATCCTTGGTACAGGGGCAATCGACATCGGCATCCCGGCCGCTGCCGGAGCGCTGGCTGCGCTGGGGCTGGCCGCCGGAGCGCTCCTCGTTGGAACGTCAGAAGACGGTCGCCCGGTCTAACCGCCGAGAGAACCTTTTCCTTCGACAGCAACCCAAACACCGTAGCTGTAGGCCCGTCGAACCGCAGAAAACCGCGGGAGAATGTCGGTTACGTGGGTGAACAGCAGTGGACAGAGCGGCGGAGCGACCGCCCGGACACTGATTCGGCTACAGCAGGAACCGGTCGGAGTCGTCGCTCATGTCGATAAATCCATCAACGGCCGCTTTGAGGTCTTCGGAGGACGACTCCTCGAATCCCATCGCTTCGACGCGACAGCCCTCGTGGCGGAGATATCGACACACGCGAGCGAAATCCCCGTCGCCGGTACAGAGCACTACTGTATCGACGTGATTCGCCAGCGAGACGGCGTCGAGGCTCATCCCGACATCCCAGTCGGCTTTCTTCGATCCGTCCTGAAACGTCTTGATGTCCTTGATGCGTGTCTCGAAGCCAATGTCGACGAGCGCTTCGAAAAACGACTCTTCTTCGGGCGAGTCCGCTCGGATGACGTAGGCGATAGCACGGGTCAGTTCGCGGCCGTCAACGGCCTCTTCCAGTAGTGCCTCGTAGTCGATGTTCCGCGAGTAAAGACTCCGGGCAGTGTGATAGAGGTTTTGCGCGTCGGCCAGTACGGCCACGCGCTGTCCCGGCTGGGAAACTGTCATATCAGGTATTGGCTATCGGCCCGAATATGCTTTCGGGATACAAACGTGAAACAGCGGGGTAATTATGCCCCAACTAACCAGTTGTTGTCGGTTCAGCAGTTCTATCCGTGCAGAGAATATATCAATACAGCAACCGGACATCCGGGCAGTGCAGCCGGACAATTTATTAAATCAACCGTCTGTCAGTATGTGTATGACAATTCAGCGAATGTTATTTCGTGAGCCAGACGGACGGCAGAAGGGGCTCCTTTTCTCACTCTTCTCGTTCATCTGCATCCTTGGGTGGGTGTATTTCGGTATTGTACTCGACGGCCCTCACAACATGCTCTTTTTGGGTATCGCGTTTGCGTTCTCTGGGTTCGCGGAATTCCTGCCCCCGAATCGACGACGTTCAGCGGGAGTCCTGCGAATGCTCGGCCTCGGGACGCTCGTTGTCTTCGTTATTCTCCTCATCTCGGTTCCAGAATCAATCTGGGGCTGAGCGCGAGGAAATGGGTATGACCAATATGCACGTCTACTGACCGGTTGTTTCAGGCAGTACTCAACTTTACAGGTGCAGTCGCGCCGTCCCCGATTCGATAGCGCTTCGAACACACTGTGAACGGCGACCGCGAGAACACAAAAGCTAAGTCGGTCACACGCAGTTACTCGACCATGCGACGACGCCGTCAGTCCGGAACCGCTTCATGGCTCCCCGGTGAGGGCGTCGTCCGCGCAAAGCGCAAGCCGACGTTTTAGCGACTCGTGGCGGACGTGGCGACTCCGTCTCGGGTCAGGTCGTTTGACACACAACAGCCGGCGGTATCGGCCGGCTACCGCACCGTTTCCGACCGGACAACCGAACCCACAGCGACACCAGACACACAGCAATGACAGCGATTGACTTCCACGGCGTGTTCCCAGCGATGTGCACGCCATTCCATCAAGACGGCAGTATTGACTTCGAAACACTCAGAGACGACGCCCAGCGGCTCGAATCCGCCGGCGTGGACGGACTCGTGCCCGTCGGCTCGACCGGCGAATCGGCGACGCTCTCCCACGACGAACACATCGAGGTTGTCGAGGCGGTCATCGACGCCGTCGACGACGTGCCAGTCATCGCCGGCTCAGGGTCGAACAACACCAAGGAAGCACTGGAGCTATCGCGGCGCTCCGCCGAGGCCGGCGCTGATGCCCTGTTGCTCATCTCGCCGTACTACAACAAGCCCGAACAGCAGGGGTTTATCGACCACTACACGACCCTGGCCGACGCTGTCGACCTGCCACAGATCGTCTACAACGTCCCCTCGCGGACGGGCCAGAACATCGAGCCGGACACGGCGGCCGAACTCGCGTCGCACCCGAACATCCGCGCATACAAGGCCGCGAGCGGCGACATGAACCAGATTTCCGAGATCATCGAGCGCACACGAGACGAGGACTTCGCGGTGCTGTCCGGTGACGACGGGATGACGCTACCGATGCTGTCAGTCGGTGGAACTGGTTGTATCTCTGTCTCGGCCAACATCGAACCGGAGCGCACCTGCGCCATGGTCGGGGCGGCGCTGTCTGGCGACTTCGAGCGAGCGCAAGCGATTCATCACGAACTCGGGCCGCTGTTCCGCGCGATGTTCGTCGAGACCAACCCCATTCCAGTCAAGGAGGCGATGCGAATCCGGGGCTACGGCCCAGCACACCTCCGCTCGCCGCTGACCCGCCTGTCCGACGAACACCTCGACCACCTGCGTGACGTGCTCGCCACGCTCGAAACCGAAGACCTCGAAGACGAGTACGCGGAGGCCGAGCGATGACGCGAGTGGCGGTCAACGGCGTCACCGGCCAGATGGGCGGGGCCGTCATCGAGGCCGCCACCGACAGCGAGGTCGTGGTCGGCTTCGCGACCAGCGACACGGATGCGGTTGACGACGTCCCGGTCGTCCACCCGGCCGAGGCCGCCGCTGCGCTCCGGGAGTACGACGTGGACGTTGTGGTCGATTTCGCCGTCCCTAAGGGTGCGCTGACCGTCGCCGAGGCCTGCGTCGAGGCGGGCGTCCCGATGGTCGTCGGAACCACCGGCTTCGACGAGGACGGGCTGGCCCGCCTGCAAGACGCCAGCGAGGAGATTCCGCTGCTGAAAGCCACGAATTTCTCACAGGGGATTCAGGTCCTCCAGCGTCTCATCAGCGAGGCCGTCGGCACGCTCGACGACTACGACCTCGAACTCATGGAGACTCACCACAACCGCAAAGTCGACGCCCCGTCGGGAACGGCCAGCAGCATCCTCGACGTAATTCAGGAAGAGCGCGACGTGGAACCAGTGTACGGCCGCGAAGGGCACGCCCCCCGTGAAGACGACGAAATCGGCGTGTTCGCTCGCCGGGCCGGCGACGTTCGCGGGGAGCACGAACTCGTACTGGCCGGCAATGACGAAGTCCTCTCGCTCTC
>NZ_JAAOHT010000055.1:0-29984 GCF_011440255.1 Haloarcula sp. JP-Z28
AGCGCCGCGGAAATCGTCGACGGCTTGCGCGACTGGGAGCGGGGAGCAAGCGACAGCACGTCGGCGAGCGGGTCGCCGGCTGACGCGCAAGCGGAGCCGCCGGCTGACAGCGGCTTCACGACCGCTAGTGAACTGGCCGAGGACGCTGACGAGAGCGACGCCGACAGGGACCCGGACGATATCTCCGCGCTGGGCCTGTACCATCTCGCCTCGCGGACCCCGGATATGTACCAGCTGTATCTCCGCTCGGGCGACCGCGAGGAGTACGAGATGGAGCTGTTCGAGCGCGAAGAAGAGTTGCTCGGTCCCACGCCATCGGAGTTCGAGGAGGGCCGCTTCGAGGACTGGCTCTCGGCGCTGAAGACCGCCAGACTGCTCGAAGACTGGGCCACGGAGGTCGACGAGGCGACCATCACGGACCGGTACGGCGTCGGCCCGGGCGACATCCGCGGGAAGGTCGAGACGGCCCAGTGGCTGCTCGGGGCCGCTGAGTCGCTGGCCAGCGAGGTCGACCTGGACGCCGCCCGGGCCATCAGCGAGGCCCGCATCCGCGTCGAACACGGCGTGCGCGAGGAACTGGTTGACCTGGCCGGCGTCCGCGGCGTCGGCCGCAAGCGCGCCCGCCGGCTGTTTCAGGCCGGTATCACCGACCGCGCACAGCTCCGGGACGCGGACAAAGCCGTCGTGCTGGCGGCGCTTCGGGGCCGCCGGAAAACGGCCGAAAACGTGCTCGAAAACGCCGGCCACCGTGACCCGTCGATGGAAGGCGTCGAGCCCGCGCCCGACGTGTCTGTCGACCTTGACGACGGTGCAGACGGGGACGCAAGCGCCGAATCGACAGCCAACGACGACCAGGCCAGTCTGGGTGATTTCTGATGCGGGTCGTCGAAGGCACTGCTGAAATCGACGACGTGGGCACCTTCGTCGAGACGCTCAGTGCAATCGGTGACCGCTACGGCGTCACGGTGCAGGCGTTCGACGCCCGCTACGTCGTGGACCGCGCCCATCTTCAACTGGCTGTCGAACTTGCGACCCGGGCTCACGACCGGAGCGACGCCATCGCAGAGGACTTCGGTGTTGAAATCCTGCTGTACGCGGCCGGTCGCCGCCAGATCAACCGCGCGCTGACGATGGGCGTCAGCGAGGGGGCCTGTCCCGTCGTCGCGGTCATTGTCGACCACGAACGGATAGATACCCACGTAGGAAAAAGAGAACAGAACGGTATTGAGGCAGCTGAAGACGACGTTTGTGAGGAGCTTACCGCGATGTCCACCTTAGGCGAGTACGACCCCGACCGCATCCGGTCGTTTTTCGACGTGACGGACACTGAGCTCGCTGCGACAGCCGGTGACCTTCCTGACGCCGTTCGGGAGCGTGTGGCGTTGCTCCCGGTCGAGAAGTAACGGCAGTATTTTTGCCGACGGATGTGTTAGTTATGCACATGGACCCACAGCGGACGGCACGGCAGCGGGCCAGTGAGCGCGCCCGCCGGGTTGCGGCGACGGTCGACCGCACCACCGGTGCGGCCGCGTATCCGGTCCGCGTGGAGGAACTGGCAGACGAATACGGCAGCGCCGACCCGCCCGTCGAGGACTTCTCAGCCGCAATCGAGCACTGCACCGACGGCGAGTTCGACTCGCCGACGGAAGTCCGGGCGGCAATTCAGCAGGTGACACCGCCGAACAGCGCCCGTAGCGAGGCGACGTTCGACGAGCGCGAGCAGTCGTGACCGCGTTGGAGACGCCGGTGTCTATCGGTGGCGTCGAGGTACCCAACCGGCTGTATCGCGCACCGGTACTGGAGTGTGCAGGTAACGGTGAGACCGCCGTCAACACACTCATCGACGAACTTGAACCGACGGCAGCCTCCGGTGTTGGCCTCCTCTTTCAGGGGGCAAGCATCGTCACCGACCGCGGCGGCTGTGCCGCGCCGAACATGACGCGGGTCCACGACCCGGCCTTCGTCGAGCGCCTCGAACGGCTTACCGGGACGATTCACGACCACGGCGGTCGCATCTTCCTCCAACTGGCCCACGGTGGCCTCCGGAGTATGGCGACGTGGCACGCCGAGTACCGCCGCCAGCATCCGGACCAGCGCCAGCTCGCCGTCAGCCGCCCGCCGTGGCAGCTCCAGATGCTTGACCGGCTTGGCCTGATTTCGCTCCAGCCGGATGTGCTCTCGACAGAGGAGGTATGGGCCCTGGCCGAGCAGTTCGGGCGCTGTGCCGGCTACGCCGTCGAGGCGGGATACGACGGCATCCACCTTTCTGCGGCGAACATGAGCCTTATCCAGCAGTTCCTCTCGCCGTTTTACAACCGTCGGAACGACCAGTTCCGGGACGGCGTCCGCTTCCTCGAAGCAATCCACGACGCCGTTCGGGAACACGCCGGCGACGTGCCGCTGGTCACGAAGGTCCCAGCTGAGACCGCTGCGCCGAGTTTCGTTCGACGGCATCTCACTCGGAGGGATGGCGTGGCTATCGCGACGCGAGCGGCGGCTATCGGCTATGATGGTCTCGTTCCGGTCGAGGTGTCCCCGTTCTGGGACATGAGCATTGTCCGTGGTGCGTTTCCGGACCGGGCCTGGGACGCGAGTGACCTGCAGGACGACTACGCAGCGGTCTTCGGCGGCCGACTACGAGCGCGTGCCGTTCAGTTGCTTAATCGCCTGCAAGCCCGCCGTTTCAGCCGCGACCCGGGCTGGAACGCCGGCTTCTGTCGAGCGGTACGCGAGCGTGTGGACGTACCGGTTCTGCTGGAGGGCGGTCTTCGAACGCGTGCCGACTGTGACCGGTATCTCGGAGCGACTGGAGCGACCCCCGCCGCTGACGCGGTTGGGATGGCCCGCCCGTTCTACGCCGAACCCCGACTCGGCGCCCGCCTGCTTGACGGCGCAGACGCGCTGTGTGAGAGCTGTAACAACTGTACCATCCCGCAGGTCACCGGCGAACCGGGCCGCTGTCGAACGCCGGCCATCGTCCGCGAGCAGGCTCGACTCCGGCGGGACGGCGCCTACGAGCGAACTGAGTAACCGGCCCCCGATACTGCCGCCACCGTCACTGAGCCGATACAAAGGCTCATACGCGCTCGGTCCCGAACGAGTGCCGATGACTACAGGGATTTCGTCCGAACGCGTCGAGCTGTCCGTCGACGGCGAGGACGTTGACATTCACTACCGGACCGGTGGCGAGGGGCCGCCGATGGTGTTTCTCCACGGTATCGGGCTGGACGCCGCGACCGTCTCGTGGCGACACGCGCTGCCCGCACTCGCGCCGGAGCGAACGGTGTATGCGCTTGACCTGCCGGGCCACGGCGACAGTGACAAGCCTGACCGCACGTACACGACCGACTACTATCTTGAGACGCTGTCCGAGTTTCTCGACGCACTCGCCATTGAGGAACCCGCGCTAGCTGGCCTCTCGATGGGCGGCGCAGTTGCGCTCGGCCACGCGCTTGACGGCGGCCCCGTCGAACGGCTGGTGCTAGTCGACAGCTACGGGCTGGGTGCCGACGCCTACTGGCGAACGGCGGCCAGCAGTGTCTTACAGACGCCGATACTCGGCAATATGCTCTGGCAGGGCGTGGGGTCGTCCCAATCAGCTATCCGGAACAGCCTCCGAAGCATGGGTCCTGGTGAGCCGCCCCAGCAACTGGTTGAGGATGTCGATAGCGCTGTCGACCGACAGACCGTCCGGGCGATGCGGCGCTGGCAGCGCAGCGAGTTCCGATGGTCTGGCTTCCGGACGGACTACTCCGACCGGTTAGCAGAACTAGACGTGCCGACGATGCTGATTCACGGGGCCGTCGACCCACTGCTCCCCCGTCGATGGTCCGAGCAGGCTGCTGGGACAGTCACTGACAGCACGCTGAAAATCTTCGAGAACTGCGGGCACTGTCCGCCGCGGGAACATCCCGACCGTTTCAACCGGGCCGTTCGAGCGTTCTGCTGACTACTCTGGCAGGTCATCGATGAGGACGACCGCTTCGCCGTCGATGACAACTTCGTCGTCTGCGAGGACGCGCGTGGTCAGCCGGTACTGTTCGTCGCCGAGGTCTTCGACGATCTCACATTCGGCGGTGAGGCGGTCGCCGATACGGACTGGGTTGTGGAACTCCAGATCCTGTGAGAGATAGATCGTCAGCCCTGGCAGGCGTGCCAGCGCTGCGCTGATGAGGCTTCCGACGAGCGTCCCGTGGGCGATACGGCCGCGGAAGCGCGTCTGCTCCGCGAACTCGTCGTCAAGATGGAGTGGGTTCGTGTCGCCGCTCGCGGCGGCGAACTGCTGTACGTCGTGCTCCGAGATCGTTTTCGTGAAATCGACGTGGTCGCCGACGCCGAGGCGGCCAGGGTGCTCCTCAGAAATCGAGACGTGCCATTCCGGGAGGTCTTCGTCCGGTTCGATACGTTCTGCGGGCGTTACGCCGTTCTCCTCCTCCTGCTGGACGCCGAACGCGGCGAACGCTGCCCGGTTAGCTGCGACGACGCTGTTGAACATATGTGACGATGTTTCAGTCCATGTGTCTAACAGCGGGTTTCGTGGCGATTCAGAACTCATCTGTTCTGGTAATTTATTGGTCGGAGTATTAAACCTTGGTGTTGGTTTCGCTTCAGCTGTCGGTAAACGCCGTCTAACGGGCGTCAGACGCGTATTTGGGGTTCCAGTTATCGGTGCTGCAGGGCGTAGCACGCCCATCGACGCCCCTTAACCGCTAATACCATTCTCTACCATTCAATGGTACTCAGTGGTTTTCTGCGGAAGGTTTATATTGTTGAGGAGAGTACATGTAGATGACCGATGGCCGACGAGGATGATGGCCTGATGTGGCCTCCGATGTTCAAGGGGATGCAACAGGCGAGCGAGAATGCGATGGAACAGCAACAGCAGCTGATGAAACAGATGTTCGCCAGCGGTGGCATGCCGAGTTTCGATATGAATCAGCTCGGTGCTATGAGCCAGATGGCGACGTTCAAGACCCGCGTGCAAAGCGGGGGTCGGATCAGTATCCCCGATGCGGAGCGAGAGGCGCTGGGCATCGATGAAGGCGATATCGTTCAAGCCGTCGTCCTCCCGGTCACTAACAACAACAGCGAGTAACCCAACAATGGTAGACTACACAACCCCCGTCACGACAGCCTTCGAGATGCAGCGCGCAACGATTGAACAGAGCCAGAAGGCGCTCGAACAGAGCGTTTCCTTCCAGCAAAACGTCAACAGCGCGGTTATCGACAGCCTCGACACACAGGAGTCGGCGCAGCGCCGCGGTGTCGAGCTTCAGCAGACCGCGTTCCACAGCTACCTCGACGCGATGGCGTCGACGATGCCCGGCATGACCGAAACTGTCGAGCAGATCCGCGAGACCGTCGACGAGCAGTTCGACTTCCTGCTCGAGAACCACGCCGAGGTCTTCGACAACATGGAAACTGAACTCGAAGAGGGCGTCGACACCTACGACGAGATGACCGACGAGTACGTCACGGCCGTCAACGATCAGGTCGATATGCTCGTCGAGGCCCACGAGGAACTCGAAGCGCAGTCCGTTGAGGCTGCCGAACAGTTCGGCGAGCAGCTCGAAGAAGTGCAGGAGCAAGTCGAAGAGATTCAGGAGCAGGTCGAGGAAGTGCAGGCCGAAGCCGCCGACGCTGTCGACGTCGAAGCGTAAGTACGACAGTCGGTTTTTTTGTGCGCCCGCCGCCGAGGTACTATTATGAGTAATACAAACAACATTCAGGAGGAATGGACGGAGATGGTTGAGGAGATGAACAACGCGGTCGCTGACTCGATGGAGCAGAACATGAAGGCCCAGGCGGCCTTCGTGGAGTCGTGGGCCGATGCCGTCGAAGATACGATCCCGGAGCAGGATGACCTTGCCGACGGGATGGACGGCTACAACCGCGCCTACGAGGAGTGGATGGACGCCGCAGAGCAGATGGTCGAACGCTCGACCGACGCCGCACAGGGCGAGGACGTCGACCCGGCCGAGTTCCGTGACATCTGGCTGCAGTCCGCAAACGAGGCGTTCAAGCACGTCATGGGCACCTCGGCCTTTGCGGCCGCCAACGGCCAGCTCGTCGAGTCGATGATGGAGATGCAACAGGAAGCGGACGACCTGAGCCAGGACACGCTGGAACAGCTCGGCTTCCCAACGCGCAACGACGTCGACGAAATCGCTGAGCGGCTCATCGAGCTTGAGCGTCGCCAGCACGCGGTCGAACAGAAGCTTGACCGCGTTCTCGAACACTTAGAAGAATAACCATGTCCAGCAACCCCTTCAATCCGTTCGAGGCCGCGCTCAACTGGCAGCGAAAGACGCTGGAGAACATGACCGACGCCGCTGAGACCAGTCAGGTCGCCGACGAGCGACTGGAGCTGATGGAGTCCGTCGACGTCGGCCAGACGCCCAGTAACGTTGTCTACGAGGAGAACAAGCTCGAACTCCTCCACTACGACCCCGAAGCCGCTGGCATTGAGGTGCCGGACGAGGAGAAGGAAGACGTTCCGATACTCATCGTTTACGCGCTCATCAACCGACCGTACATCCTTGATCTGCAGGAGGAGCGGTCAGTCGTCCGACGCCTGCTTGAGGCGGGCCACGACGTGTATCTCATCGACTGGAACGAGCCGTCGCGGCTTGACCAGCACCTCACTCTCGATGACTACGTTAACCGCTACATGGACAACTGCGTCGACGTGGTCCGCGACCGCTCCGGGCAGGACGCGATCAACATCCTCGGCTACTGTATGGGCGGCACGATGTCGGTGATGTACACCGCACTCCACAAGGAGAAGGTCAACACCCTGGGCCTGATGGCCGCCGGACTGTGCTTCGACCACACTGGCGGCGTCCTCGAAGAGTGGGGCTCCGAGGAGTACTACTCCCCGCAGGATGTCGTCGACACGTTCGGCAACGTCCCCGCGGATATGCTCGACATCGGCTTCGCGCTGATGGACCCGGTCGAGAACTACGTCACGAAGTACATCCGGTTCGCGGAGAACATGGAAAACGAGGGCTTCGTCGAGAACTTCGGCCGGATGGAGCAGTGGCTCGGTGACGGTATCGACGTCGCCGGCGAGGCCTACGTTCAGTTCCTCGAAGACGTGTATCAGGACAACAAACTCTATCGGAACGAACTGGAACTCGACGGCAAGCACGTCGATCTGGACAACATCGATATGCCCGTCCTCCAGCTCATGGGTGAGTACGACCACCTCATCCCGCCGGAGGCCTCCAAGCCGTTCAACGATGTCATCGCCAGCGACGACACGCGCACCATCGAGTTCTCGACGGGCCACATCGGCCTCTCCGTTTCGTCGTCGACGCACGCCGACCTCTGGCCCGAGGTCGCCGAGTGGTACTCGG
This sequence comes from Haloarcula sp. JP-Z28, assembly GCF_011440255.1. NCBI lineage: Archaea > Methanobacteriati > Methanobacteriota > Halobacteria > Halobacteriales > Haloarculaceae > Haloarcula > Haloarcula sp. JP-Z28. The sequence goes on from NZ_JAAOHT010000055.1 coordinate 7,359, forward strand.
AGCGCAGCACGGGGGGCGAGGAAGTCGATATCGAGGTCGAATCTCCCGAAGCGGCTGCAGACGACGCGGCGGACCAGTCGGAACTCACCAACATCGACGTTGACGCGACTGACGACGTCGATGGCGATGCTACCGAGGACGAAGACGATGCAAACGATGAATCAGCTGATGTCGACAGCGTCTCTGGTATCGGCCCGACCTACGCCGACCGACTGCACGACGCTGGCATCCACAGCGTTGCAGATCTGGCTGACTACGACGCGGCCGAACTGGCCGATATCGCTGAGACCACCGAGTCCCGCGCGCAGGACTGGCTCGACCAGCTGTAATCCGGCGCTGTTTTTCTGTTTCCCGCTCCACGAGTAGCTATGCGCGTTTCTGTCATCGGCGGCTCGACAGTCACCGACGAACAGTACCAGCAGGCACGCGAGGTTGGGCGACGACTCGGTGAGCACGGCCACGATGTCGTCTGTGGCGGCCTCACCGGCGTGATGGAGGCGGCCTGTCGGGGCGCGAGCGAGGCCGGCGGTCACACTGTCGGTATCCTCCCTGGCGAGCGCCGGGCCGCCGCAAACGACTACGTCCAGACCGCCATTGCGACGGGACTCGGAAACGCCCGCAACGCTCTCGTCGTGATGAACGGCGCGGCCGTCATCGCGGTCGACGGCGGCACCGGGACACTCTCTGAACTTGGCCACGCCCTCGACATAGACCGGCCGGTCGCTGGGCTCGGAACGCACCGCCTTGACAGCCCGGTCGGCGACGCTATCGAACACGTCGACACCCCTGCCGAGGCTGTCGCATACGTTGAGTCTGCCGTGCAGTAGCCGCTGTTTCAGTCGAGTAGCCGCCGCAGTATCGCCGCAACAATGAGGTTCCCAACGCCAAGCAGCCTGACCCGACGACGGGCCCCGTCCTGTGGCGTGAACTCCACCGACAGCACCCAGCGATAGCCCAGCTGCGCCATCGACAGTAACAGCCCCGGAACGAGCAGATGAAGCGCGCCCGCTAGTGCTGTTCCGACCCACAGCAACCGCCGTTCGGTCCGTGTCAGGTCCATACCGACTCAAAGGGATACGTCGGTTTGACCGTGGCGTCTACTTCGTGATAGTAGGAGTCTTGGGGGCGAGACGGCGTTCACCGCGGCTACGCTATTGTCATAGCGTCGTTATCCACCTATACTGAAAAAAAAAAATAGAGAATCGCACCGATTCTTCACGAGGTCGACGGGCGAGGCAGGCATCCGCGGCCGAAGGCCGCGGTTCTCGGAATCGCCGCAAAGCGGTGATTCCGCCTTTTTCGCCAATGTGGCTTGCCTCGCGGGTCACTTCGTTCCCCGCTCGGCGTGCCGAGGTTTCTTCGAAACCTCGCTTACATCATGCCGCCCATACCGCCGCCCATGCCGCCCATGCCGCCGCCCATTCCGCCGGGCGCGCCGCCTGGGCCGCCGGGTCCGCCTTCGTCCTCGTCGTCGTCGCCCTGGCCACCCTTGAGGTCGCCAGCAGCGATGACGTCGTCGATGCGGAGGATCATGACGGCTGCTTCGGTTGCGCTTTCGACGGCCTGGGTCTTGACACGGAGGGGCTCGACGACGCCGTCCTCTTCCATGTCGACGACCTCACCGGTGTACGCGTCAAGCCCGGACGTGACTGCGCCACCGTCGTGCTTGCTGCGGAGGTCGACCAGCGAGTCGATCGGGTCGAGACCGGCGTTCTCCGCGAGAGTGCGCGGGATGACGTCGATGGCATCGGCGAAGGCCTCGACGGCGAGCTGCTCGCGGCCACCGACGGAGTCGGCGTGGTCTCGGAGACCGAGGGCGAGCTGCGTCTCGGGGGCACCGCCGCCGGGCAGGACCTTGCCGTCCTCCAGCGTAGCGGCGACGACGCCGAGCGAGTCCTCGATGGCGCGCTCGACTTCGTCGACGACGTGTTCGGTGCCGCCGCGGAGGATCATCGTGACAGCGCGGGCGTCCTCGACGTCCTCGACGAAGATGCGCTCGTCGCCAGCGATGTCCTTCTGGGCGACGGAGCCGGCGAAGCCGAGGTCGTCGGCTTCGATGTCGTCGATGTTCGAGATGATGCGCGCGCCGGTCGAGCGCGAGAGCGCCTCGATGTCGGACTTCTTTGCGCGGCGAACAGCGAGGATGCCTTCCTGTGCGAGGTAGTGCTGGGCCATGTCGTCGATGCCCTTCTGGCAGAAGACGACGTCAGCGCCGGCCTCGGCGAGCTGGTCGACCATTTCCTTGAGCTGTTCCTCTTCCTGGTCGAGGAACTGCTGGAGCTGGTCGGGGTCGGTGACGTTGACTTCGGTGTCGAGTTCCGTTTCCGGAACCTCGATGGCCGTGTCGAGCAGGGCCACGTCGGCGTCCTCGACGGCGAACGGCATGTTGTCGTGGACGCGCTCCTTGTCGACGATGACGCCTTCGACGAGTTCGGACTCATCGGTTGCGCCGCCGACGACGGTTTCGATCTGGATGTTGTCGGTGTCAACGCTGCCGTCGTCGTCGACGACAGACTGTGCGGCGCGGACGACGAGTTCGGCGAGGACGTCCTTGGAGGACTCCGCGCCCTTGCCGGTCATCGCGGTCGCGGCGACCTTCTCGAGGGTCTCCGTGTCGTCGGCGTCGACGTCGATGGCGTTGTCTTCGAGGATTTCCTTGGCTTTCTCGGCGGCCTGGCGGTACCCCTGGGCCAGGATGCTGGCGTGGATGTCCTGGTCGAGGAGTTCCTCGGCCTTCGAGAGGAGTTCGCCGGCCATGACGACCGCCGTGGTCGTGCCGTCGCCCACTTCGTCTTCCTGGGTCTGGGCGACCTCGACGATCATGTTGGCGGCGGGGTGCTCGATGTCCATCTCGTCGAGGATGGTGACGCCGTCATTCGTGACGACGACCGAGCCCGAGTTGTCGACGAGCATCTTGTCCATGCCCTTCGGACCCAGAGTCGTCCGAACGGCCTCGGCGACGGCCGTCCCGGCCGTGATGTTCATCGACTGCGCGTCCTTTCCGGATGTCCGCTGGGACTCCTCGGAAAGTACAATCATGGGCTGGTTGCCCATCTGCTGTTGAGCCATAGTCAAACGATGATTGAATGTGCTTCTATATAAAAGCCACGGTGGCCGTCGGTGTATCGCCCTATTACACGCCACACTCGACGGTGTGACACCGTGTAACGTGGGTGGTTTATATACCCGTTTAGTGCCGCTTAGCGGCCCATTCCGAACCGACGGTGGCGTAGTTCCGGCGTAATCTGGATGCGAGAGATGTCCTGCCCGGTCCGGTACCAGACGAACGCCGCCCTTGTGAACAGTTCACGACACTCGATGCGGACTTCCCGGGGATTGCCATCGGTCCGCTCGTGGATATCTTCGATTGCGGCCCGGGTGAACAGGTCCGGGGCCTGCCCCTCGTAGGGTTCGTCTCGGAAGTACGCCAGCGAGCGGGCGGCGTACTCAGCTACGTCGTCCGGCGAAAACGGGTCGATACCCTCATAATATCGCAGCCGGGAGTCGAGTGTCCCGCGAATCTCCGCCACCCGCCGTTTCCCTTCCGGTGTGCCGGTGAGGAACAGCCGAACGCCGGCGTCGCCGGCCACCTGCAGCGGCGACAGCAGGTCCGCCTCAAGCACTTCAATTTCGTCGACGACCAGTAAGAGCGTCTTGCCGTCCTCGCGCACGCGACGAACGATTTCGTGAACAGCGTCTTTCGCTTCAGCGGTCGCCCATGGAATTCCGTCACGAACCTGCGAGTAGTTGCGCTGGTCAATGGAGTAGCCCGCGGCGTAGGCGGCTGTCAGAACCGTCTGGTAGAGTTTCCGGGGCGTCGTCTCACGGGGGTTGTCCAGATGCGTGATGACAAAGCCCTCGTGTTTCGAGAGGTCCCGCAGCACGATTTCTCGGAAGGCGGTCTTTCCGGTGCCGTAGGGACTCACTAACCCGATGTGCTGGTCCTGCAGGAGCCAGGACGTGACCTGATTCAGCATCTCGGTGTCGTGGCGGACGTACAGCGGTTCGGGCATATGGTCCAGCCCGGCTTCCTCGGTAAACGGGAGGTCTGTCACGGTGTCGGCCGTGCCGCCCAGCGCCTCGCCAAAGGCCAGCAGCCGCTGTTCGACCTCCTGTAGCTGGTCCAGTAGCACGCCGGCAGCGGCGCTCTCAGCACGTTCTTCTTCTTCGGACCGGAGCGATTCGAGGCGGTCCATTACCTCCGAGACCGACTGTCCCGCGCCGCTAGAACCCGGTTGCTCTGTGTCGTCCACCACGGCTATCTCTCTCAGCCTTACCCGTCCGGCGCGTTATATGTTACGCCCCGGATTTCGAGGAAGATAACGTGACCTGTCCGTCCTACCTAGAACGGCAGTGGAAACGGAACCGAGCCGTAGGCGTATCCTTCCATGCTGCCGTCCGGTCGAGCGCGGAACACGATAGTCGGCGAGTACCCCACGTCTGGCTGTTCGCCGTAGACCCGACGCCAGTCGTCGTCCGGGAAGGAACTGCAGTCCACCACGAGGACCGCACCGGGGTGGGCCGCTAGCTGGTCGCGTGTCTTCGCATCGCCGGACGCCTTCACCGCGCCGACGGCAGTGTCGACCTGCCGTCGGGACGGCGGCCGCGGGCGAGTGACCTCAACGAGCGTGTCTTCGACCCGGAAATCGACGGAGTGGCCGGAGTCCAGTTCGACCTCGGGCCTGATGTCGTTGCCCGCATCGACGAGCAGTTTGGCGACGTTGAACTCGCCCATCGTCGCCCGCATCCGCGAGAGGTCAAAGCCCTCGCTGGTCCCGAGTTTGCTCGCCATCGTGTAGCGGTAGTCGTTGAGTTCGCCGGTCGCGAGGAAGTCGTCGTAGAACGCCAGCCCGTCCGCCCGGTCGGCGTCCGGGAAGCCGCCGGCGTGGTCCCGGAAGAACGTCCGCGTCGACTCCCGGCCGTCTTTCGAGAGGAACACAGGCAGGAAAAAGTGCGCCAGCGTCTCGTACTCGGTGAGCCACGGGTCTTCCACCTCCAACTGTGCGAACAGTTCACGCTGGACCCACTCGCTGATTTCGTCTGGGACCTCGTCGAACGTGTACTTCTCCGTCCGCCACAGCGTCTCCGGGGTTTCGGTGTTACCGACCCAGTACGCCCGCTGGCCGTTCCAGCAAAACAGCGCCAGGTCGCCGTTGTCCATCTCCAGCCGGCGCGCAGCCCACCCCTCCGGCGGAGCGAACCACGGCCCGTTCATCGTCGCACCGAAGGTGTTCTGCAACGGTGACAGCAGGTCTGTCCGGACCCGCTTCTCGCTCCATCGCTCGTTCGACCGCCGCAGGCGTAAGGGACCAGCCACAGGGTCGTGTAGACGGTCAGTGGTCTTGGGCGTTCCGCCCTATTGGAACGCCCTCGTTCGGCCCGCTCGACTGCTCTGTCGCCTGTATGGTGCGGTTTCTGGAACCACCGTTACATTGATAATCACTAGCAGCCAAGATTTACCGTGGTAACCTATGTCGATGGGAGCGTACGACGACGACGAACACGAACGCCGTGAGCGCAAGAACAGCGAGGTCGAACTGTCGGAAGACGACGACCGGAGTACATACCACGGGAGCGTCGACTACGACGGTGACGAGTCGACAGAAGAGCTGCTCGACCAGTTCAAGCAGATTAACTCCGACTGACTGCGGTCGTTCTCGACCGGTAGCGCAATAGTCCGACAGAGACGGCTGTCACGGCAGTCACGGCTATCACATGGCCGACCAGCGCCGCGAGCAGCACCGGCTGGTCCAGCACGAACGGCACGAGCACGAGCTGGAGGACGCCAAAGCCCCATATCTCTAAGTCGGCCCGCATGAACACCCGTGCCGTCTCTGGGTCGAACCGGTAGCGAGCCGACCGCCACAGGCCCGTGACGCTGGCCCACCAGCCCGTCCCGATGCGGTAACTCACGTCCCAGAGGATGAGCAGCGTTAGATACACGACCAGTACCGGTGGCTCTGGCCCGAACAGCCGGCCCAGTAGCGGCATCGAGCTAACCTGTGGGTCGAAGACGAACAGATGAGTAAGTAGCGCGATGTATGCGAGGACGGACAACACGACTTCGACGTTCGAGGCGAACAGCAGTGCACGGTAGGTCGGCGGCACGTCGATACGCCGGATGAGCGTGCTAATGCGGAGCATCTCTGCGCTCCCGATGGTGGCGACGAACACGACGACCGTGCCGGCGATTGCGGCGCTCCAGACCTCGTAGTACCACGACAGGGCGATGATGGCAACCTCGAAGATGAGGAGCTGAATCGCCATCGCTGCCCACGTCGGCAGCCGGATTCCCGGCAGCGCGCCGATGATGCTCTCGTACACCCACGTTTCGCCGTAGTCGGGACGGGCGCTATCCCCGCTCATCTGCCCGCACCACCCGTAGCTGCGGCCGCCCGTGCTGCGTTTCGACTCCGTGGCTCGCTGAGGGCTAGCTTGACCGCATCCCCGAACGATGTCGGGGCAACGGCGAACTGTGCCTGCGCAGCCTCGGTGTCTGCGACCACTGGCGTCTTCAGCCCGTGGATGAGCGGCCGGGCGACGCTTGATGGCACGTCGGTCATGAGGGCGACCCAGTACGCCGACAGCTTCGGTGTCAACACCGGTATCGGCACGATTGTCGGCTCACCGGACCCCATGAGCCGGCCCGTTCGCTTCAGGATCTCTGCGTATGTCAGTACCTCCGGCCCCCCGATCTCGTAGGTTTCGCCGGCTGTTTCCGGCTTGTCGAGCACGTCGACCAGGTACGCGATGACGTCGTCGATAGCGATCGGATGACAGTCTGTCCGCACCCAGCGCGGTGTCAGCATCACGGGCAGTCGCGTCGTTAGCTCGCGTATCATCCGAAAGCTCGCCGAGCCCGCGCCGATGATGATGGCCGCCCGGAACGTCGTCAGGTCGTACGCTCCTTCCCGGAGAATAAACTCGACCTCACGGCGTGACCGGAGGTGCTCGGACAGCGTCTCGTCCTCCTCGCCGAGGCCGCCGAGGTAGACGACCCGGTCGACACCGGCCTCGTCAGCTGCTCGACGGAAGTTCCGCGCCGCCCGCCGGTCCCGCTCGGCGTAGTCGCTCCCGGCACGCATCGAATGGACCAGGTAGTACGCGGCGTCGACGCCGTCAAGGCCGGCGTCGAAACTGCCCGCGTCGAGCAGGTCACCTGTCGCCACGTCGACGCCGTCGGGTGGGTCGTACTCGCTCGGATCGCGAACGAGCGCCCGGACGCTGTGGCCGGCCGCGAGGAGCGCCGGGACGAGATGGCTCCCGACGAACCCCGTCGCACCGGTCACGAGCACATGCATACCCTTCCTGCAGAACGGAACGGGGTTAAAACCGCCGTCTGATTGTTCGGAGCCGTGTCGGACCGCTTGCTCGTTTCAGGACTGTCGAACGAGCGGTTCGTACCAGTCGCGGTTGTCGCGGTACCAGTCGATGAACTTCGCGACGCCCTCCCGGATGGTGTGGTCCGGGTCGTAGCCGAGCAGTTCCTCGGCACGGTCGGTCGCGGCGTGGGTGTGTTCGGCGTCGGCGTCGTGGCGTTCCTCGTAGACCAGATCGAGGTCCGGGTCGATCTGGTCGCGGATCTCCGTCGCGAGCGTCTTGATCTCGATGTTGTCCGTCGACCCGATGTTCACGGCCTTCCCGTCGGCGGCGTCCTCGTGCAGCAGCGTCATGTTCGCGTCGATGATATCCTCGATGTAGGTGAAATCGCGTGTTTGCGTGCCATCGCCGTAGATGACCGGGGGCTCGCCGTTGTGGCACCGGGAGACGAAGTTCGAGATCGCCATGTTCGGGCGCATCCGGGGGCCGTAGACGGTGAAATAGCGAAGAGCTACCGTAGAGAGGTCGTACACTTCGCTGTAGGCGCAGGCGTACCGCTCGGCGGCGAGCTTCGACGCGCCGTAGGGCGAGACGGGTGTCGTGGGATGTTGCTCGTCGTAGGGCAGGTACTGTGGCTTCCCGTAGACGGAGGAGGAGGAAGCCATCACGAACCGTTCGATGCCCTCGTCGCGGCAGGCATCGAGGAGGTTCAGCGTGCCGTCGACGTTGACCTCGTCGTACTTGCGGGGGTTCTTGACGCTTGGGCGGACGCCGGCCTGGGCGGCCTGATGGTAGACGTAGTCGGCGTCGGCGACGAGATCCGTGACAAGCTCCGCGTCACGTACATCGCCCTCGATGAACTCGTAGCTCCCGTCGCTGTTCCGGGCGGCCTCCTGTCCGGCATCGACGTTGTGTTGTTTGATATCTAGATCGTAGAACGGGTCGCGGTTGTCCAGCACGACGACATCGTGGCCGTCGGCGGCGAACCGCTGTGCCAGGTGACCGCCGATGAACCCGGCACCCCCTGTGACCAGTATTTGCATTATCTGGATGGTGCCCATCGGACGACAAAAGTATGCCGAGAGTTACTCGGCTGAACTGTTCGAAGGGGCCAGCTACCTTGAAGTGTATACAGTGCATAAAATTCGGATAATGGCCTCCAGAGCCTGCGACGGGTGCGATACGAACGTTTCGATAGCTGGCGGCATCGCCAACATCTGGTCGCAGGAGTCCAGACCGACCGAAGGCATCGTCCTCGAACTCGGCGACGATACGGAGCATTTCCTCTGTTATGACTGCATCGACCGGCTGCCCGACGACCGGGACGTGACTGCGGCGGACGTGGCCGCTCTCTCCGCACAGGCCGACGACTGATCGTTGTTTCCTGTCTGGGTTACTGCGAACCGGGCGCTGTCGCTTTTCGAGTAGTCTGATAAAACAAAGTGTCAGATGTGGTCGCCCGAAGGCGACCGGAAATCTGCCTTAGTTGCGGACGACGTTCGTCGCGCGGGGGCCTTTGTCGGCCTGTTCGATGTCGAATTCGATCTCCTCGCCTTCTTCGAGGTCAGGGCCGCCAACGTCTTCCATGTGGAAGAAAACGTCATCGTCCGCGTCCTCAGTCGAGATGAAACCGTAACCGCCTGTGTCGTTGAAGAAATCAACCTTACCGTTTGCCATTGCAAATATACGTACAGGGGGTATATGTATAAGAGTTCCGAGAGTACAAGTGACATGACCGTGTGCCTGTGAACACGACCCACCACCGTCATCTCGGGTAGCTGCTGACACACATCCGGTGACAGGAAAGGTTTAGGCCGCCTCGTCCGTTGCTTTCTCGCGTGTACCCCGCGCGGATTACCGACGAGTTCCCAGCCCCGTCTTACCGGGGCAACCAGAAGCAGGCTCTGGCTGACATCCGTGCGGCCTTCGAGCGCGGCAAGGACGTTGTCCTCGTTCGCGCCCCGACCGGCAGCGGCAAATCGTTGCTCGCCCGGGCCATCGCCGGGTGTGCTCGAACCGCCGGCGAGGCCGCCGCCGAACAGGTCATCGACGCCTACTACACCACGCCACAGGTCTCGCAACTGGATGACGTGGCCGAGGACGCCCTGCTTGAGGACCTCTGTGTCATCCGGGGGAAGAACAACTACGACTGCATCCTTCCCGGTGAGACTGACACGCCGGTGAATCAGGCCCCGTGCGTGCGCGAACGGAAGTTCGACTGTCAGGTCAAGCACCGCTGTCCGTACTTTTCGGACCGTGCCATCGCTTCGAACCGGCGCATCGCCGCGATGACACTCGCGTATTTCATGCAGACCGCCGGCAGCGACGTGTTCGGCAAGCGCGACGTGGTCGTCATCGACGAGGCCCACGGTCTGGGCGAATGGGCGGAGATGTACGCCACCATCGACCTCTCGCCGCAGTCCATCCCGATGTGGAACGATATCGACGTGCCCGACATCGACGGGCTGGACGAGGCTGTCGCCTTCACCGAGCGCGTCGAACACCTCGCCGAACGCCGCGTGAAGGAACTACGAAAGAAGGCGGAACTCACCGGCGAGGAAGTCGCCGAGCGGGACTCGCTGAACACGCTCCGGCAGGACCTCGGGTGGTTCCGCGAGGACTACACCGACACCGAGAGCGCGACCACGTGGGTCGTCGACCAGGCCGACGGCGAGCACGCACCGGTGACGATCAAGCCGATGAATCCGGAGCGGTACCTCAAACACACCGTCTGGGACCGTGGCAATCGCTTTGCCCTGTTGTCGGCGACCATTCTCAACAAGGAGGCGTTCTGTGCCAACGTCGGCCTTGACCCCAGTAACGTCGCACTCGTGGAGGTCGGACACACCTTCCCCGTCGAGAACCGGCCACTGTACGACGTCGCTCAGGGCAAAATGACCTACGAGCACCGCGACGACACGCTGCCAGACATCGCTCGCACTATCGTGCGTATCATGGCCCGGCACACGGACGAGAAGGGGCTAATCCACTGCCACTCGTATGCTATTCAGGAGCAACTGAAGGAGTTGCTTGACGACTTCGGCGTCGGCGCTCGCGTCCGCACCCATGACAAGGAAGGTCGGGACGGGGCGCTGTCCGCCTGGAAGCGCAGCGACAACCCCGACGTGTTCCTCTCGGTGAAGATGGAAGAAGCCCTCGACCTCGAAGGCGATCTCTGTCGCTGGCAGGTGCTGTGCAAGGCCCCCTACCCCAACACTCGCGACTCTCGCGTCGCCCGACGGCTCGAAGACGACCAGTGGGGTTGGTATTATCGGACGGCACTGCGGACGGTCATCCAGGCCTGTGGCCGGGTCGTCCGCGCGCCCGACGACCACGGTGCGACCTACCTCGCGGACACGTCGCTACTTGACCTCTTTGAGCGCGCTGACCACGACATGCCCGACTGGTTCCGCGCGCAGGTCGACCGCCTTTCACAGCCAGATTTGCCGCGGTTCGCGCCGGACCAGGCGCTCTCGGCGCTCAGTTCGGGCACGAAGCGCCGGCACGACCGCTCCCGCTCGCGGTCCGGGGATGGAAACCACCCGCTTTCGGATGTGTGGGATTAGAAGAAGGCGAAGGCTAATCCATAGACCACTGACGACCCGACCATCAGGCCGACGAGAATGATGGCGATAATCTGCTGTCTGTTCATGCCCCCTCTTGACTACTAGCCTAATTATGCGTTACGACCGTGTGTGGTACTCCCGCTCTGGCCGGGACTGTTTGAGTAAAAACGCCCTACTGTATCTTAGCGTCCACGACGACGTGGGCGACGCCCTCGCTATACTCCTTGACGCGCCGAGTGTCCAGAACTTCGACGGCTCGGTTGGCCTCGCCGGCGGCCGCTTCCAGCCGTTCTATCGGGCGGTCGAACACGAGCGAATTTGGTGTCGCTTCGTGCATATGGAGGACGCCGCCGGGTGTGAGCGCGTCGAGCGCGCTATCGAGGTACTCGTGTGATTCGTAGTAGCCCATCACGACTCGGTCGGCGCGTCCCTCACTGGCGAAGCCCGGCACAACGTCTCGACAGTCGGCCCGATACGGCTGCACCCGCTCGTCCACATCGTTCAACATGACGTTCTCGACCAGAAAGCGAAACGACGTGGGATTGCGCTCGACGGCGGTGACGTGCGCGCCGGCGCGGGCCATCGGGAGGGTGAAGTAGCCGATGCCGGCGAACATATCCAGTACGCGCTCGCCGCCCTCGCTCGCGGCTTCACCGCTCGCTCCTTCCGAGGGCCGGGTCCCCCGCCCCTCGCTGACGATTTCACCCATCCGCGCCCGCTCGGCCTTGTTGCCGGGCGAGAACATCACTTCCGCGAGGTCCATCGCGTAGCGCGTGCCGTGTTCGGTGTGGACCGTCTCTGTGTCGCCGTCACCGGCGATGACCTCAACACTGGGTTCGCGGTGTTCCCCGGAGATGCCGTGGCGGGCCAGCACCGTCTCAGCCTCGCCGTGGAGGGCCAGCAGGGCGTCACCGACCTCCGCCGGTCGGGGGCTGTCGCCGATGTCGACGAGCACGACGGAGCCGAGCACGGCCCAGGAACTCGGGGCGGCGGCGATTTCTGCGTCGGTCCAGCCGCGCTCTCGGAGGTGGTCATCGAGCGTTCGGAGGCGGCGCTTCCCGACCTGCCGGACGACCTCCCGGAACTGCGTCTCCTGTGGCGGGGCAGTCACCGGAACTGCGACGCTGTCCGCGGTCCACTCGGTGACGCTTCTGGTGTCGTCGTAGACGCCCTCCGCTCGCAGGGACTCGATAGCGACCTCCGAACGGGGTTTGTGGACAACGACGGCTAGCTGCTGGTCGTCCGCTGTCTCCGTGTCCTCACTCATCGGTATCCGCGTCGGCGGCAGGGAGAATGTGCAACCCCGCATGACTTTTCAGCACCGGCACCTCGTCGGCGTCGATGTCGAGATAGTCCGGTCGGGGGACGGTCTTGCTCTCGAAGGTTTCGGGGTCGAGGACCTGAACGGCTCTCTCGTCCTCGATTGCGACGAGAGTCGTCTGCTGTCCGTCTTCACGGAACCCCAGCCGGCGGGCGTCGGGCGTTTCGCCCGCCTCGAAACTCGCTTCGTAGTCCTCACCGGTCGCCAGACGGACGCCCTTGAGGTTCCCTTGGACCGAGCGGACCAGCACCGGCCCGTCGCCGTCCTCCGGGTCGATGACCTCGCCCTGTCGGTAGCGGGGCAGGCGGACGGCGTAGGTCATCCGGTACAGTTCCTGCCCGTCCTCGTCCTCGGAGATGAGACGCCGTGAGTCGGAGTACGAGCCGCCGAGTTGGGCGGTGATTCGCTTGGCGATGCCCAGCCCCATCTGATTGGTCGATATCTTCATGTCCAGTCCGTCATCGACGGACTTGGTCTCGGTGATGAAGGCGTTGCGGTCGCCGGTCTCTTCGCGGGCGGCGACGTACTCCTGTGCGATTTCCTCAGCACGCTCTCGCTCGTCGTCGGTCGGGTCGCGGCTGTCGGCCCGCACCTGCACGATACTGGCGAAGGAACCGCCAGCGATTTTCCCACAGCGCTTGCACGTCTGCCGGGAGATGCGAACAGGGACGGTGACCTCCTCGGTGACCGGCGTCCCGCGGATGACGCCGGAGAACTCCGCGTGCATCCGGATGTTGTTCTTGTCGAGTTGCTCGGGAGCGACCTGCCAAGCAACCGACTGGGCGTCGACGTGGATACCGAGCGCCTCGCTAACCTGCTCGACGGCGATATCGGTGTAGTCCTCCGCGCCGATGTCGACCCAGCGGTTCCCCTTGTGGACCGCGCCACATCGTGAACAGACCCGCACCTGGATGGTGTCGGGGGCGTCCACCAGGTCGAACTCCTCGAAGTAGCAGGCGTCACAGAGGACGTGCTCGGAGTTGCGCTGACCGCCGGCACCCGCAAGCTCCGGGCGCTCGTCAGTGCCCTCTGGTATCTCGTCACCGCAGCGTGGACAGAACTCTCCCGACCGGCTCATTACCGGTCTTACTGTACTGACCCGTTTAAGCCGTGTGTTCCGCCACCGCGGCCGGCCGCCGCCGGCAGGCCCGGGACTGCTCTCAATTACTCGCCCGTGAGAGTTGGCGCTGCAACATCGGCGTCGACGGCATCACGCCAACTGTGTTGGGGTTCCCAGTTCAACAGCCCTTGGGCCTTTGCCGTCGAGAGGGCTGACTGGTCGTCGTCCAGCTTACACTCCGCGGGAAGGTCACCCCACTGCTCTTCCACGAGGGCAGCCGTCGGCCGACCGACGTAGTTCTCGGCGGCGGCGACGTTGAACGCTTCGTGCCCACCGGTGTCGGCATCGAGCGCTGCCGCGACGGCTGTCGCCACGTCGCGCACGTCGACATACGACCAGCAGTTACCCGCACCGTCGGCGAGGTCGCCCGTGGCCACGTCCCGACAGTTGTACTCGCCGGGGTACTGAATCCACGACGGCCGTATCGAAGCAACGTCGACGCCGTCGCGCCGGGTGACCATCTTCGCCACCTCTTCGCCGGCGACCTTCGACGTGCCGTACGGGTCCTCCGGCGCGGTCGGATGGGATTCGTCTATCGGGAGATACGCCGGGAGTGGCGTCTCTTCGGCGAAGGCCAGCCCGTAGGCGCTTTCGGAGGACGCCCAGACGACATCTGCGCCAGCGCGGCCTGCGGCGTCAATGACGTTGTACGTCCCCGAAACGTTGGTGTCGAACACCCGCGTGCCCGCGTGACGCTCCGGCGCTGGGAGCGCGGCCCAGTGGACGACGGCGTCTGGGTCAACTTCGCTGAAGAGGTCCCGGACCTCCACTCCTTCAGTCACGTCGACGGCTTTGAAATCAATGTACTCCCGCGTCGGAATCTCCCAGCCGGGGTGGTCACGGTCCACGCAGACGACGTGATACTCGCCGGCGAGGTGGTCACAAATCCAGCGCCCGGACCGCCCGCGCCCGCCAGTGACGACGACTGTGTCGGTCATGCATCCGATTGTTGCCCGGAGAGTAAATGCGTGTGGACCGTTGGCCCGCTGACGGTCCACTGGCCCCTGCCGTGTGGCACTTTCTCACGATAGCGAGGTTTTAGAGTGTCGACCGTCTATCAAGGGTATGGAGTGGCAAACAGACTGGGGGCTCCGTGGCCGGATGGCCCTGACGATGTTCCTGCTGTTCGCGCTATACATCGTCTTCCTTGGAGCGCTCACGCTGTATTTCAGCAACCTCGCGCTTATCGTGGTCGTCATGGGACTGTTCCTCGGTGCGCAGTTCTTCTTCAGCGACAAGCTCGCCCTGTACTCGATGGGAGCCCGGACGGTCGAACCGGAGGAATATCCGGAACTTCACCGGACCGTCGACCGCCTGGCTCAGCAGGCCGACCTCCCGAAGCCCAAGGTCGCCGTCGCCGACTCGCGGGTGCCCAACGCCTTCGCCACCGGCCGGTCCAAGAGCAGTTCGGCCGTCTGCGTGACGACGGGCATCATGGACACGCTCGACCAGGACGAACTGGAGGGCGTTATCGCCCACGAACTGGCCCACATCAAGAACCGCGACGTGATGGTGATGACCATCGCGTCGTTCCTCTCGACTATCGCCTTCCTCATCGTCCGGTGGGGCTGGCTGTTCAGCGGCGGCCGCGAGCGCGGTGGCCAGCAGGTGCCCGTCATCGTCGCCATCCTCATCTCGCTGGTCGTCTGGATCGTCTCGTTCCTCCTGATCCGGACGCTCAGCCGCTACCGCGAGTACGCCGCCGACCGCGGCGGCGCGATGATTACCGGCAAGCCCGCCGCCCTTGCGAACGCACTGATGAAAATCGACGGTCGGATGGACAAGGTCCCCAAAGAGGATATGCGCGACCAGGCTGAAATGAACGCGTTCTTCATCATCCCGATTAACGTCGGGTGGATCGGCCGTCTGGCCAGCACTCACCCCTCGACCGAGAAGCGCATCGACCGCCTGCAGGACCTCGAACGCGAACTCGAAAGTCGGTAACGTCTGTTTATTATCTGATTTGCCGGCAGTCGTCTACGCGATAGTGTGGATTCTCACCGTGACAGCTATACAGAGCCAGAAAGCCCCGGCTGTCTGAACTCGGGGGACTCGCTGCGCGCTTCACTCACTCCGTTCGTTCCAGTGCTTACGTCGTCCGCCGTCGTTCAGCCAGCCGCCCCTTTCAGTCCCTCCTGTGGTTGATTGAGCAGCCGAAACGGGTGGGACTGAAAGGGGCGAGTCGCTGGGCGTACGAGGCGACGTAAGCACCGCAACGTAGTGAGGAGCGCAGCGAGTCGCAGTAGCCCAGCGACTCGGGGCTTTCTGGCTGTTAGAACAGTTGTCCCTGTCTTCGTACGCAACCACAGCAACTAGTCGAGACACAAACCACCTTGGTCTCCGGCCCGTAGGGGCTCGCATATGGGACTGCTCGACGGACTCAAGAGCGTCCTCGGGGTGAAAGCCGAGGCTGACGCGACACGGGACGCCGACCCGGACGACCTGTTCGGGATGAGTACCGCCTACATCACGATGGAGGCCGATCTGGGGTACGAACCGACCGGCGAGGCGGCGCTGTGTTTCGCCGACGTCGACAGTACGGACTTTCAGGACGCTATCGACGAGGTCGAATCCATTCTCGACGCCGGAATGGTCGAGACGGGCACCCGGGCGACCTTCGAGACCGACGACCACGGCTATCAGTGGGTCGTGCTGCACGACAACGACTTCGAGGACCTGCTCACGTCGATCCACTTCGCGGCGGACACGCTCGTCGAACGGCGCTACGGCTCCCGCCTGCTCGCGGCGCTGTTCTCGTTCGAGGACGCGCGCAGCGACCAGACCGTCTACTGGGTGTACTCCTTCCGCCGGGGCGCGTACTACCCGTTCGCGCCGGACCCACACGACAGCCACGAGCGCAACACCTCCGCAGAGTTCAAACTGGACAGTAACCTCAGCGACGAAATCACGGTCGAGGGTGACAAGGAGTACTGGTACCCGCTGTGGCCGGATCGTCCCGGCTACCACCCCTGGGAGTGACATGGCCGACGGCAGCGTCGCTGTCGGTGACCACGTCCGGCCGACCGAGGCCGGCCGCGACAGCCGCGTTCCCGCCGGTGTCTACCGCGTCGTCGGTACGGACGAAGACGCTGTGACGCTACTGGTGGTCGGCGACGCGGCCGGCCGTCGGGTCCACACCGGCGAGATAGTGACAGTCGCTTGCGAGGAACTCGACACGTTCGAGCCCGCCGAGAACCCGGACGCAAGTCGCTCACTTGCCACACGCATTCTCTCACAGCTTGCCGGCCTCCGGTGGTCGCTCTGGCTGTTTTGGCGCTCAATCCGCTCCAGGCCGATTTCCGGCACGACTGCGATTACGCTCCTCCTCGTCGGCACGTTCGGCGAAGGGATACTGCCGGTGTCCGAGACGGTGCTGACTGTACTCGTTCTGCTGGGGACGCTGTTGCTCGTCTATCTCGGTCGAGCGGGTCCGGCCTGAATCCGTTTCCACCGCCCACCGACCCTCCTTCCCATCTAAAACTCCCGATACCATCTCGAAGCGTCCTGCTGCCGTCCGACACTTTCACTTTCACTCTGGTGTTAACGAGGCTTTATACCCCCGGACGCACAAGGCATGTCTATGTCCGCAAGTGAGGACCTCGAAGAACTGCCGGGTGTCGGTCCGGCGACAGCAGAGAAACTCGAAGACAACGGCTACGACTCCTATCAGGGAATTGCAGTCGCCTCCCCCGGCGAACTGTCGAATACGGCCGACATCGGCGAGTCGTCGGCGGCAGATATCATTCAGGCTGCCCGCGAAGCGGCCGACATCGGTGGTTTCGAAACCGGGTCGACGGTGCTCGAACGCCGTGAGCAGATCGGGAAGCTCTCCTGGGGCGTCGACGAGGTCGACGACCTGCTCGGCGGCGGCGTCGAGACCCAGTCCATCACCGAGGTGTACGGTGAGTTCGGAGCGGGGAAGTCCCAGGTAACGCACCAGCTCGCAGTCAACGTCCAGCTTCCGGCCGAACACGGCGGGCTGGAGGGCAGCGCTATCTTCGTCGACTCCGAGGACACGTTCCGACCTGAGCGTATCGAACAGATGGTCAAGGGCCTCGCCGACGAGGTACTGGCAGATACGATGGTCCTCCACGGCATTGTCGAAGAGGAGGCCGACGCAGACCCAACCGACGAGGCGCTACTTGACGACCTCGTTGCCTCTGTGCTGGAGAAAATCCACGTCGCGAAGGCGTTCAACTCCAACCACCAGATCCTGCTGGCCGAGAAGGCACAGGAAATCGCCAGCGAGAGTCAGGAAGAGGAGTTCCCCGTTCGCCTGCTCGCCGTCGACTCGCTGACCGCTCACTTCCGCGCTGAGTACGTCGGTCGTGGCGAACTTGCCGACCGCCAGCAGAAGCTCAACAAGCACCTCCACGACCTGATGCGGGTCGGCGACCTCAACAACACCGCCGTCGTCGTCACGAACCAGGTCGCCTCCAACCCTGACTCCTTCTTCGGCGACCCGACCCAGCCCATCGGTGGCAACATCCTCGGCCACACCTCCACGTTCCGGATGTACCTCCGGAAGTCCAAGGGGAACAAGCGTATCGTCAAGCTCGTCGACGCGCCGAACCTCCCGGACGGCGAGGGTGTCATGCGTGTCGAAGAAGACGGCCTGCTGAACGAGTAACCGGACCTAGCAGTAGCGGCCATCGTTGACCCACGATTGCAGACCATTTTTGCGGCAGTCTCTGACACCTGCTACAGCCGTCATCCGGACTGGTATGTGGACTGCTCCCTCGCCTCGAACCCCTTCGTTTCATCTCGAACCGGCTTCCGTCTGCCGTCTTGCGCCCGTCAGACGCACCGTGGTGAATGTGAAACTTCGACACCCTAACCGCAGGACGGCGATACATCTCCTGTCGAAACAGAGGGGTAGCAGTCGGGAACCGACAGACGGCTGTCCGGTCGTCGGTGTTTTCTGGGGGTAAACTGTCGACTGGAGATTTTAGTATCAAACTGTCGTTGCTCGGACGGTGCGAAAAGCAGGTGAGTGGCGGTAAACTTAGTCGCCGGCCTGTTCTGTCGTGCCTGTGCGTCGGCGCGAGAACGCCTCGCTGTCAGTCCCCGGCAGATTTCATACCGGTCTCTTCGAGGTCCGCACCGTCGACCGACGAGCGCAGGGCGTCCATCCCGTCGTCGCGGTCGATGCCGAAGTTGTCCCGGTACAGTTCCTGCACGCGGTCGTACTCCTCGTCGCTGAGCGGCGGCGTGTCGGGCGCGCCGGCCCACTCGTCGATGTCGGCGTTCGTCCGGAACGTCGGGGTGACCGACGCCACTTCGTCGTTGTAGAGGAGCCACTGGATGGCGGCCTGGCCCATCGTGCGTGCCCCGTCACGTTCGAGGAACCGGATTTCCTCGACCTTCTCCCAGCCGGTCTCGTACCACTCGCTCGGTCGGTGCGAGCGGTGGTCGCCCTTACCGAGTTCGGTCTCGGGGGTCACCTGCTCGTTCAGCAGCCCAGAGGAGTGAGGGACGCGAGCCAGCACCGACGTGTCGGCGCTCTGCTCGCGGATGGTGTCGATGAAGTGCTGGCCGGGGGTCTGTTCGAAGAGGTTAAACACGGTCTGGAGCGCGTCGAACTCGTTTGCGACTGCGGCGTCGCCCTCGGCGAGCCAGCCGATAGAGGGGCCAAGCGCCCAGCCGATGGCGTCGACCTTCCCCTCCTCGCGGAGTTCGTCGAGCGCTTCCAGCACGTCCTCGTCGACCTCGTCGACGTTGGCGTTGTGGAGCATCAGGAGCTCGACGTGGTCCATGCCAAGGCGGTCGAGCGAGCGGTCAACAGCAGTGTGCACCCATTCGGGCGTGACCTTCTTCGGGAGTTCGCCGTGGCCGGCCTGTGGATTATTGTAGAAGTCGTACCCGATTTTCGTCGAGACGGTAACTTCGTCGCGGTGTTCTGCCAGCGCTTCGCCGATTATCTCCTCGCTGTCGCCGTGGCCGTATACGTCGCCGGTATCGAAGAACGTCACATCCTCGTCGAGCGCGTGCTGGACCATGTCGATAGCATCGTCGCGAGTACGGTCGCCCCACCAGTCCGTGCCGACGACCCAGGCACCGAATCCGACTTCCGAGACCTCGACGCCGGAGTTTCCGAGTGTCGCGTATTCCATACCCGCTGTAGCGGCGCTGTCCACTTAGCCGTCTTGGTTTGCGGTGTCGGACCGCGTCCGAATCCGGAGCTGCGGGGTCGCAATGTCGTCAAGCAACTCGACTGCACCGTACTCTCGACGGACCCACCAGTACAGCCCGGCCCCGCCGACGGCGAGCAGTGGCAGGGCGACGAGGCCCCCTTCGGGACCAAACCCACCGCCGGTCACAAGTTTGGGGCCGGTCGCGGTCGTCGAGAGCAGGGCGACACCCATCCGAAGGCCGCTGACAGGGAAGCCAAGCAGTGCCAGCGTGTAGTTCCAGGCGACGTGGAAGCCGCTGGCGACTCCGAGTCGACCGGTCAGGACGTAACACGCACCGAGCAGGAGGCCGTAGAGGGTGATGTTGGCCACGCTGAGCAGCGACGCGCTGGGGTTCGTCCAGTGGAGGACGCCGAACAGTCCACCCGTCAGTGCCGTTGCGACAATAATTGCGCGCCGCTTCCCGATCCAGCCGGCGAGTCCCTCAGCCGCGTTCGTCAGGAGATATCCACGGACGAGCACTTCCTCGGCAGTCGCCTGAACGAGGAAGAACGCTCCCAGAAGGAGGACGGCGACCGGCGGTCCGAACGCGGTTAGCGGGAGTGGCCCGCTGTCGATGGTTGTCAGAGCGACGCTGACCTCGACGAACCCGACGGCCAGTTCAGCGAGCAGGACGAGCGCGGGAAGCCCCGCCCCGAGCAGGAGGCCGAAGGCCGCGTCGCGCCACCACTGGCGGTCGAATCCCAACCCGTAATCCGGGAGCGTCCGCCGGTCGAGTAGATAGCCGATTACGACGGCGACGACGGTTCCAACAGCAAAGAGCGTAATCTGGCGCACGACTGCGACCGTCGGCGTCACACGCACTCCTGACGACACCACTGCGATCATCCCTGAGAGGAGGACGAGGCCGAACCCGGCGAGAAACAGCCACAGCGTGACCCGCCACGGCGCCCGCAGCCGGCGCTCCGCGGGATTGACAATGTAGCGCCGTATCTCCATGATGAAGTCCGACCTGACCATGTCGTGGTCTGGAACGGCGGCGTCTTAATTGTGGCTTGCCTGCTGTGCTCTGTGGGACACAGTCCCGTGACACGAGTGTAACTGGGTAGGTTTCACGTAACGGAAACCCCTATCTGCCCGCGAAGCCACGTACTCGACATGACGAAGCGTCACGTGTCGCTGCCACCGCTCGCCGAAGAGGGGCTCAGGGCGTTTATCGACGAGGTCGATGAACGCCTCTCCGGTGACGAGGACACCTGCGATGTTGTCACCGACGTGTGTCGATCTCCACGGCGACCGGGACGCCTACGAGCGCTGGCAGGACGGCGCGGATATCTCCCCGGCCGAGCGGGTCCGGCTTCAGGGGTATGACCCCTGTAACACGACCCTCGAAAGCGAGTACTACGCCGAGAAAGACGAGGAGCGGTTCAAACGCTCGAAACACCTCCAGTGGCTCTGGCGGCAGTTCGACGCGACGCCGATGGCGGACAACGTCGAGTTCGCGCTCCGGTTCCGGCGGATGCTCGCCGACCACCTCTTTGACTCCTGTGGCGAGGGCTGTCGCTTCTTCAAGGGCATCACGTTCACCTACGGCCACAACATCGAGGTTGGTGACAACGTCGTGGTCCACGACGACGTCCACCTGGACGACCGCGGGAGACTCACTATCGGCAACCGCGTCTCTATCTCCGATGACACCCACGTCTACAGCCACGACCACGACGCCGTCGACCAGACCCACGTCGACAACTACCACACCATCATCGAAGACGACGTGCGCCTGACCTACGACTCGATGGTCCGGGCCGGCGTCAAAGTCGGGGAAAACGCCATCCTCGCGGCGAAGTCCATCGCCGGCAAGGACATCCCAGCCCATCATATCGCCGCCGGCACGCCGGCGAAGTCCCTGACGGTCAAGGACGGCTGGGAGTCCGTCGCAGAGCCCATTGAAGGGGCGAACGTCGACCGCCGTGCCGAACGGCAACTGTCCGTTACCCTGCCCGATAATCTGGAGCAGTTCGACGAGTTCCAACGGGACCTCTCGCCGCCGGACCGCCAGTAGCCGGTGCGGCCACGCCGGCAGTCCTTTTGCCGCACCGACCGAACCCTTGGTATGCGAAGCGTCGCCATCAACGTCGGAGCCAACACGAACGAGCCCGGCTTTCGCGGTCCGTTGTTTCCTGACGGCTCTTTCGAGTACATCCCGATTCCCGAATCGAAACCGACCAGTGAGCCCGTGCCGACATACGGCGACCTCAACCTGCGGACCGACGTATCCGCGGTGGCCGACCAGCCGGTCCACTTCGACCCGGAGTTTCCCGAGGCCGGCGGCGAGCGCTACACGTACGGCGACGAACACGGCGTGAAGGCCGGCCCGCTCTCGGAGCTGTCGGCCGGTGACTACCTGTTCTTCTACGCGACGCTGTCGATGGCCGACGAGCGTTCGGCCTGGGCGTCGCCGAAGTGGGGTGCCCACGTCATCGGTCACTTCCAACTCGCTCGTGACGCGGTGACCGGCGACGAGTACCGGGACCTCCCGTCCGAGGAACAGGCACAGTTCGCCTCGAACGCCCATGTGAAACGCGACCCCTTCGACGCTCGCGTTCTCATTCGCGGCAACGCTGACGAGTCACGACTGTACGACACGGTCGTCCCGCTGTCGGCACCGAGCGGCGGCACCGACGCGAACGAACTGGTCACCGAACTGTCGTCCGACTCGGGGAAGGGGCCGTGGTGGCGACGGCCGATGCGGTTCGACGAGGCTGGCACGGAGCGACTGCTCGAACTGGCTGATAGCCACCCCAGCGCCCTCGAACGCTGAGGCAGCCGAATGAGTTATCACCGGTGAAAATAGAATGTGAAAGCATATGTCCAGACGGACTCAGATAGCTGATATGCGTCTCTCTAGTGGGGTCCCCGGCTTCGACGAACTCATTGAGGGGGGGTTACTCCCGAATCGTCTTTACGTGGTCAGCGGCCCGCCGGGCAGCGGGAAGACAACCTTCTGTTCACAGTTCATTACACAGGGCGTCAAGGAGGGCGAGACGTGCCTGTACGTGACGATGCACGAGACCAAGACGGAGCTGATGCAGGACATGGCCGGCTACGACTTCGGCTTCGACCGGGCCATGCAGTCTGATGCCATCCAGTTCCTCAACCTCGTCACCG